>CAYYZT010000067.1:1355-11667 GCA_964476015.1 uncultured Chitinophaga sp. | reverse complement strand
CATGGAACTTGGAGCCATCGGTAATGCGGGCTATCACTTCGCGGATGTCGTAAGGTATTTTCGGGTCGGGGCTTACGATGCCCAGTATCTCTTCGGGGCTATATAAAGGCTCCGTTACTTCGCCTTGCGGCACAAAAGCATCCTCACTATCGATAAAGGAAATAATCTCCCTTGCCAAGCGTATGCCGTCGGCTTCATCGGTAGCCAAATAATCGCTCACGCCGGAAACCTTGCTGTGCATTTCGGCACCGCCGAGGCTCTCGTCGTCCGTTACTTCGTTGGTGGCCATTTTTACCAAAGGCGGCCCGGCGAGAAAAACCTTGGCTTGGTTCTTCACCATTACAGTATAGTCGCTCATGCCGGGTACATAGGCCCCTCCCGCGGTGCTGTTGCCAAACACCACGCTCACGGTGGTGAGGCCCGCTTTAGAACGACGGGTTATTTCCCTAAACGTAATACCGCCGTAGTTAAATATCTTCTCCTGCTCGGGCAGGTTGGCTCCCGCGGATTCCACCAAATTGATAACGGGCAAGCGGTTTTCCATGGCTATCTCGCCAATGCGGATGCTCTTCTGCAACGTGGCATAATCGATGGCACCGCCTTTGTTGGTGCCCACGTTTGCCGTAATGAGGCAGATTTTGCCGCTCACCAGCCCGATGCCCGTAACAGTAGTGCCGCCCGGCCCAAAGCCTTCCAAACCCAACCCTGCCAAGGGCAGCAACTCCATAAACGGGCTGTCTTGATCCAACAACAACTCAATACGGTCGCGGGCCAAGAGCTTGCCTTGGCTGATGGCTTTGGCGGTATGCTTATCACTCCCTTGAAACCGGCTTTTCTCCAGCTTGGCATCCAGCTCCGCCACCAGCTTTTGCATCTGCTCGTAATTGCTCTTGTAAGCGGCCGATTGAGGGTTGATACGCGATTTGATAGGGCGCATGAGCGGTGGGTTGGTATCCAAGTAGCTAATATAACAATAAAGCACTAAGAGGCTACTCCCAGCAGCATATTAATTGCCCGATTTAGCCCGCAGCCGCAGGGTTTCTTGCTGCGCCCACTGCTGGGCGGCATCGTGCGTTTGCTGCCAGGGGCCGGGGGCGATGGAAGAGCCGATGCTCATCTTTACTTTGGTAACGGGCTTTTGGAAACATTTAAGGAAGTGGGCCACAAACGTATCATCTCCTACCCACGCATCTTCCGTATGCTCATACTCCAACGCTACGGGCACCAAGGTAAAGTTGCCGCCCTCGGCAATCTGGAACGGCCCGGGGCGATAGGGCTTTACTCCTGGCCCATCGAAAGTAGTGCCTTCGGGAAAAATAACCACCGAATAGCCGCGCCCCAGCACTTGCTGTACCTGTACACGGGTATTTTTGCGGCTCTCGGGGCTATCGCGCTGTATCATTACCGTGTAAGTAGCCCTAGCGCCCATGCCAATAATGGGCCACTTGCCCACTTCGGCCTTGGCCACTATGGATGCATGGATGTATTTGAGGACAACGCAGATATCGATATAGCTGCGGTGGTTGGATACGTATAGATGCCCGCCTTGCGGCACCGTGCCCATAATCTCCACCACTATGCCCAACGCCTTCAGCACCGCCGCGGACCATCTTGCCCTATTGCGAAAGCTACGGGCCATCCTATCGCCAGGAAACAACGAGCCAACTAACACCACCACCAAATAGAAAAACGATATGCCCGCAAACAGTGTCAATCTATAAAATGCTCTCCATTGGCCCATCCGGGAATATTTATTTACCTAATGTTAAAGGTGGAAAATTACCTACAATACACAAACAGTTTGGCAGTAATGACATACATAAAGTAACTTCTCACTTATAATCAATCCTCTAAATCCCTGAAAAACAATTTTTTACTTACCCCTTGCAAATTATCATTTAGTACCTATCTTTGCTATCGCCTTTACCTGTTAAAGGCACGGAGCGCTCTGGGTTAGCCCTTTTTCCTAGAGCGCTCTCCTTTTTTTATATACCCTACCATTTTCCTCATCATTCTTTCTTTAAGGCTTCTATCGTTTCGGGCGGCAGTTCGGCAATATCCAATAGCATCAGGCCATCCAACGTGTCGGAAAACTTCGGGTCCACGTTAAAGCAGATGATACGGGCGTTCTGCTTGATGTATTTCTTCATCAACACGGGTATGCGCAACTGGAACGGTTCTATATCCTCGATAAAATTGTCCAGCTTTTGTATTTCCCCTTCAAAGTTCTCAATCAAAATATCCGTATCAATGTCTTTGATTTTCACCTTGTAGGCTTTGCGCGGCTTTACGTGTTGCGCCAGTTCGGGATGAAAGTAATGTTTTTTGATAAACTCTATAATCAACTGCTTCGAAATATCAGAATACATCTTGCTGATACTGAGCGGCCCAATAAGATACTTAAACTGCGGATTTTGCAACAAGAACACCAGAATACCCCGCCATAACAGGAACAATGGTAGCCGCTTGCGCTGGTATTCGGGGATGATGTAAGCCCTACCCAACTCAGCCGACTGCTGCAAGATGGGATAAAACGGCTTAGAAAACTTAAACAGGCTCGATATGTAAAAACCCTTTACGCCATAAGAGCGGTAAATAAAATCACCGCGGCCAATGCGGTAGCCGCCCACAAGTTGGCCTGCCTCCTTGTCCCAGATAATAAGCTGCTCGTAGTACAAATCAAACTCGTCAATGTCCCTCGGCTTGTTGCTGCCCTCGTCCACCTCGCGAAAGGTTATCTCTCGCAAGCGGCCAATCTCCAGCAGCGTGTTCGGTATCTGCGAGGCACGGGCGGTAAGCACTTCAAACTCGGCTTGGGTAAAAAGCAGTTGCTGTTCGCGTATCGAAGCTATCTCTTTCCGTATCAGCTCCATGTCAACTGCCGGGGCTATTTGCTGGGTGGCATCCAGCTTGCGGATAGCGGGGAAATAGAATTGCTTTACGTCAATAGGCGTGCCCAAGGCCAAGGTACGTGCGCGCAGGAAACGCGACAAACGCGCCAGCCTACCGAAAGCGGCAATTTCTTGCAGCGTAATGGCTGCGCCAATACGCACGTTTATCAGTATTTCCTTCTCCGGGGCTTTATGTTCCGTGGGGCTTTCTATGTGGGCCTTTAGTTGTTTCAGCACCTTAGGCTCGGCAGGTTGAAAACTAATGGGCACCACGGGCAACTGCAAATCGCGGATGAGCTTGATAACGGCAGGCTCCCATACCTTGTCGAAAATGCGGCCCTCGTTGCTCAAGTCGCCCTCCCGTGCGGGGAACACGCCGATGGCCCCACCGTTGTCCAAATGCTTGTTGAGTTTGTGCCGTTTATCCAGCAGCTTATAAAACACCTTTCGCACCTTGCGGTCCTCTAGCTCCACCAACTCATCGGCAAAACGGTCGGCAAACAAGGCTTGGCCATACGTTACCACCTTGCCCACCCTACCCGTGAGGCCCAGCACGTGTAGCATGAACAGGTAATCCAAATCGCCGGCTATGTGGCGGCTGATGGCGATAAAAGGCCCTTTGGGAAAGTTCCTAAGCTCCTCCTCCTTTACCAGGTTTACTGTTACATTGAGGCCTTTCCAAAGCACATGCAAGGCATCTGAAGCAGGCTGGTTTGCTTTCTCCATGGCAACTGGTTGTAAAAGTAAACGGATGCGGTTAAGACCAAATTATGGCCGTATTGCCAATATAGTTTATTTTATACAAAGTGGCAGCCACTCTACCATAGCTTGTTAGGGGCAAGGTTTTAAAAGTGCCATTATTCTATTTAAAAAAATTGCAGTTAATTTGCGGCAAAATAGGGCCATGAAAAATACCTTCCTTGCCTTTTCGGGCATACTACTGTTGTCACTTACCGTTTCTGGCTGTTTTAAGCGCGATTTTTTTGAGACTGAGGACGAGCAGGAAAATAGGCCTGTTACTTGCATGATGACCAAATATTCTTGCACCATAGATAATGACCCTAACAGTACGATTAATGGAATTGTGAGGTACGATAGTCTTAACGGGTTTCGTACCGGACTAAGCGATATAAGCGATTGGGGCACTATACGGTATGTGGAAGGTGAAAGTGTTGTATACTTCGACTACAATGGTGTGGATTGCAGGCTATATTTTTCCGGTGGATATATTCCTTCGGGTGCTTTGTATCAAATCGGCTCTAATTTGGAAGAGAGCTTAAACGGAGAAATGCGGGGCTATGGCGAACTGGATTGGATGAGTATTTTGCTACGCAATTTCAGCACATTCAAGTTTTACTATCATATTATTGACAGCATTGTTTACCAAAACGGCGATATTGTTTCCTATACCTATACAGAGTCGTTATACGATTACCCATATACCGTAACCAAACACGAAAAATATACCATTACCTATCTTCAAACGGAATATGACAAGAGCCTATTCCCTAACAAAATGTTCTTCTTCTACAATTACAGGCCAATATTAGGCCGCGAATACTCGTTGGGCGAACGATTTGACCCTCAGTATTACTCAAAGCACTTGGTTGAGAGCAAAAGGTTGGCTGGCACTAATCAAGTAATCTTTAGGAATTCATATAGTTATGGTGATAAGGGCCGGGTTGTGACCCTTTACCAAGACTTCCTTTCGGGTGGTTATCAACCCACTACTTTAAAATGGACTTACGAATACAGCTGCAACTAATATTGGTTTACACCAAATGCTGCGCTATTTCCTCTTTATTGTAGGAGCGGTCTATCTGTGTTCTGATAAAGCCCATCAAATCGTCCACCGCTTGCTGGTTTCCGATTATGTGGCATGGTACGATGAGTGCCGCGTGAGATGAAAGGTAGATATAAACGTACTTAGGTGTAGCCTCCACTTCTTGCACCGCACCCCATTGGATGATAGATTGGGATAGATTTCCTACCGAATGTATAGCAGCCTCATCAATGGTTATTTTTACTATGCCTACTATAGTGCCGGGCCTAGCCTTTGCAATCATTTGGCGCATGTTTCTTCGAGCCGTGCGGAGCAACAACCAAGGCAGTGTAAAAATGTAGATGGAAAGTGGCAACAATGCAATCCACAGCGGGTGCGGAATAAAACCGATACGGTACAACTCAAATACCCCGACCGAAAACATGGCCAAGCCCCAAAAATGCCACAGCCAACGATGTTTACGGTATTTCTTTTTGGTAAGATATACGTTATATTCCTCGTAGTCCTTTATGGTAAGCTCGTATTCAAAGTAAAAGTCCATGATGGATATGTTTTAACCACAAAGTGCACGAAGAAAAACATACGAAGGACACTAAAATATGCAAATTAGATTGAGGTGATAACTAGTCCTCGCTTCCAGCGAGGACTATATAACTGCGAGCTTCTAGCTCGCCACGCAACACTAACAATACAGCACTATGTGCGAGCCACAGGCTCGGCGTTAGTGCATCCGCGCTGGAAGAGCGGACGAGCAAAACGAACCAATAACCAATAACTAGTAACCAATCCACCAACCTCAAGTCTGCAACACCCCTACCCTATAATCCTCGGTAATAGGCGCGTTGTTGGCGGCCTCTATGCCGAGGGAAAGAATGGTACGCGTATCCAGCGGGTCGATTATTTTGTCCACCACCAAGCGGGCCGCGTTGTAATACGGCGTGGTGGTTTTGTCGTAATGCGCCTTAATCTTTTCGAAAATGGCTTTCTCTTTTTCGGGGTCGATAACCTCACCCTTGGCTTTTAACGAGGCCACCTCTATTTGCAGGATAACTTTGGCTGCCTGTTCGCCGCCCATTACGGCTATCTTAGCCGTGGGCCAGGCCAGCATCAGGCGCGGGTCGTAGGCTTTGCCGCACATGGCGTAGTTGCCCGCGCCATAACTGTTGCCCACCACTACCGTAAACTTCGGCACCACGCTGTTGGCCATGGCGTTCACCAATTTGGCACCGTCTTTAATAATGCCGCCGTGCTCGCTGCGGCTGCCCACCATAAAGCCTGTTACATCTTGCAAGAAAACGAGCGGTATTTTCTTTTGGTTGCACACCATTACAAAGCGGGCCGCCTTGTCCGCCGAATCGGAATAGATAACCCCGCCGAACTGCATCTCGCCCTTCTTGCTTTTCACCACCTTGCGCTGGTTGGCCACGATGCCCACGGCCCAGCCATCGATACGGGCATAGCCGCACAGTATGGATTTGCCGTAGCCTTCCTTATACTCGACAAACTCCGAATCATCAACCATGCACTCAATCAGGGCACGCATGTCGTAAGGCTTGATGCCGCCCTCGCTGTAGATGCCGTACAAGTCTTTAGCATCGCGCTTGGGCGCCACGGGTTTCACGCGGTCGAAGCCGGCGGTGGGGTTATGGCCCAGTTTGTCTATCAGGTCGCGTATGGTTTTGATGCACGTGGCATCGTCTTTCATTTTATAATCCGTTACGCCGCTTATCTCGCTATGGGTAGTGGCACCGCCAAGGGTTTCTTGGTCAACGTCTTCGCCAATGGCCGCCTTTACCAAAAAAGGACCGGCCAAGAAAATAGAGCCAGTGCCCTCCACTATCATCGCCTCGTCGCTCATAATGGGCAGGTAGGCACCACCCGCCACGCAACTGCCCATAACGGCACTAAGCTGCGGTATGCCCATGGCCGACATTTTGGCGTTGTTGCGGAACATGCGCCCAAAATGCTCCTTGTCTGGGAAAATCTCATCCTGCATCGGCAGGTACACGCCCGCGCTATCCACTAGGTATATAATGGGCAAGCGGTTTTCCATGGCTATTTCCTGCGCGCGCAGGTTTTTCTTCGCCGTCATCGGGAACCACGCCCCCGCCTTTACCGTGGCATCGTTGGCCAGCACTACGCACAACCGGTTGCTCACATAGCCCAGCACTGCAATTACGCCTGCTGCGGGGCATCCGCCATGCTCCTCGTACATCTCATAAGCGGCAAATTCGCCGATTTCCAAGTAAGGCTTGCCTTTATCCAAGAGGGCATCCACCCGCTCGCGGGCGGTCATTTTGCCTTTCTCGTGTTGTTTGTCGATGTTCTTTTTGCCGCCGCCGAAGTAAATCTTGTCGAGCTTTTTTCGCATGTTGGATACCAACAACTTCATGGCATCCTCGTTCCGGTTGAACTCCAAATCCATTATATAGGGGGTTTGCTGTGCTAGGCAGCGAAGATAAGGGAAAAATCGGTTACGGGTTGCGGGTATGCTACTTACTACTCAACAGTTCCAACTTCTCCACCAACCACCTTTTCTCCGTAAGCACCTGTTCGCCACTTATCTGCTCGTTCAGCAGTTTTTTGCGTGCTTTGTCGTAAATATTCAGGTTCATCAGGCGTTTCACGTACTTCACGTTGTTCTGGTAGTTCTGCTTATGGTAGGCCATAATGCCCTTACGGTTCAGGTATTGCTTAAAGCTATCGGCCTGCGAATGGGCGAGGTCGTACAGATCCAGTTCGTAATACGTTTTCAGCAACAGCATTCGGGCGTTTAGGCCGATAAAGAAGTCTTTGTACAAAACCTTTAGCAAATGGTCTTGTGCCGCCTCAAAATCGTTTTGCTCGAAATGTACCCTCGCTAGGTTGTAGTGCAGGTAATCGTTGCGATATTCCGGCTCCAGATAGTCCGTATGTGTTTTGATGAACTTCTCCACCCAATCGAACGCCTTGAGTCGCAACGCCACCGAAATGATGTTTTTGAACGCTGGCGGAAACTGCACCGCATCATGCTGTATCAGGTTTTTGGATAAGGTAGCCTGATAGAGATCGAACAATTCTTGGAAATATGCCTCATGCCCCGCGTTTACCTTGCGGATGCAGAAGTTTTGGGCGAGGATAAACAGGTCCATCTGCTCCGCAGGGTCAATGGAAAGGGCAAGGGCCAGCAACTCTTCCTTCAACTTATGGAAAAACGTTTCCGGCTCGATTGACCGAAGGGTTTGCAGGCTGTAGTAATATAGTTTGGGCATTGGTTCGGTGGGCTCCTCCAGTTCGTAGTTGGCCACTATGGCATCCACCAGCCCTATATTAAACTGTTGCTTGTACATGGTTTGCAAGCTATACGCCGCACAGGCCATCTTCAATTTATGAGCTATAAAGTACTGGTCGAAAGCATCCGACACCTGTTGCAGTATCGGGTTGTCGTGGCGCACTTGGTGGCGGTTGGCAAACCGTTCGCGCTCTTGCAGCCATTGGTACTGCCAGTAGTAATCGTTCAGGCTCTGCGGAGGGCTTGCGGCATATTCTTCCATTTGCTGCTCGTGGTGGCTGGCTAGGCCGTGCTCGTTAAGCCACTCGGCATAGGCCAGTTTAATGGGCTGCTGCTGGGCCTGCATTTTTACGATGCCGATTATTTCTTCCACCAGCTTGTGCAGCTTGCTCACCAGGTGGCGTATTACTAAGTCGTCGTATTCCGCTTTTGCGAAAAGCCGCTTATGTATAATTGCCTTAACTTCGTCGGGCGCAAGGTCGGGATGCTTGTCCAACACCTCCCAAACTTGCAAAAGCTTACCATTTTTATTGAAGAAGGGCGAACCAAGGGCCTCTTTTATCCGTCTTTTCTCCGTAGCGGAAAGGTTTTTATGCAGTTGCAGTATTTTCATTTGAGACGGTTAAACCAATTAAAACCTTGGCTATTTTTTATTTAGATTGATATACCGACATAAAAATAAGGACAAAATACTAAAAATGTATTCGATTTTGAGGTTTGCGCTTCCAATCTTTGTATCGTGACAGGGGATAAGAGGCCCCCAGGGATTTAGAAAACGCAAAAAGAAAAAAATATGGAAAGGATTACAAAACTACTTATTATCCTGTTGTTGGCGTTGGGCACAGCACCATCGGCACGGGCACAGGGCTGGACCAAAACATTCGACAAGCAATCTACGCCCGAGGCCGCCAAGAGGCTGGCTAAAACCGCTGACGGCGGTGCCGTGATGGCCGGCCATTTGAGCTATTTGATAGGCGGAGGCTATTACCTGCTGCAAGTGGACTCGTTGGGCAACGAACAATGGTACCAAACCTTTTCTTCGCCCCAGCCTGTAACCATCCGTACCTTGGCAACCCTCTCCACTGGCGAGATTGTGGTTATGGGTTCCATGTCCGGGACAGGCCCATCATCGGTGAATGTTTATATTGCCAAGCACGATGCGGGCGGTGCCCGGCAGTGGTTTAAAACATATTTTCCTGTTGGCATAAGCTCTGGTGCCGGCGATTTGCTGGTGCTGCCCGGCGACACGTTGATATTGGGCGGGCATACGCTTAACACCAATATTACCCCCAACGAGCTGGAAGTGGCATTATACAAGCTGGATGCCAACGGCGATAGCGTGAGATACGTGCAGTATCCCGATGCCGATACCCTTCATAGCCAGTTGCACCATTTAACATTGGGCCTTAATGGTGAGATAGTGGGCGTGGGAAAATCCAGCAACCAGTCGTCTGACCATACCCTGTACGGTTTTGACAGCGACTTGAACCAACTGTGGGTAGAATATTCGCTGCTGGGCGGCGTAAACGACATCTTCATGCCGCACGATATTATAGCTACCAGCGACGGTGGATATTTGACCACCGGCTTGGAGTTGAACACCGGACAGCCGAACGGGCTAGTTGGTTTTGCTTACGTGACTAAAAATGCCGCGAACGGAACACTACTGTGGACCAAGCACTTCCACTTGGCGGGTGATGTAAGCCATGGCAACGCCCTTGCGGAACCAACGCCCGGAAAGTATGCGCTGTTAGCTATCGGGTTATCGGAAACCACCCCGAACACTTATTACAGCGGTAGGCCGTATTTGATATTCACGGATGATAACGGTAACGAGCTTTCCCATAAAATCTACACCGGCTCCACCTACATCAGCTTGATAAACATGGGCGATGTGGCCGTAATGGACGACAAGGGTTTCCTTATGTGCGGCAGCATAGGGCAGGGCATCTCCGACCAAGACATCCACTTAATCCGCACCGATAGCTTGGGCAATGTTTACAAAGCCCTGCTGCGCGGCAACGTGTTTGCCGATAGCAACGAAAACTGCCAAATAGATGGCGGCGAGCAACTCCTGAAGCGTTGGGTAGTAACCGCCACCAGTGCCGCGGAAAGCTTCTATGCCGTTAGCGATGCACTGGGCAATTACGAAATAAACATTGATACGGGCACATATGCGCTACAAGCCGTGGTGCCAAGCCCTTATTGGGTGGATACTTTGTGCAGCAGCACCCTATCGGCCCAGGTACTGGCTAACACCGATACGCTGGAGAAAAACATCGCCGTAGGCAAAATAGTGGATTGCGCCGCGCTAAAAGTAAGCGTGGATGCACCTTTCTTGCGCCGCTGCCTTCCCGGCCCGGCATA
>CAYYZT010000067.1:0-1345 GCA_964476015.1 uncultured Chitinophaga sp. | reverse complement strand
CCGGCATACCACGTGTCATATTGCAACAATGGCACCGCCGATGCCACCGGTGCTTACGTGGAGATAACCTTGGATAACTACTTGGTGCTCGATAGTGCCAGCATTGGTTATACGGTGCTGGGCAGCAACCGCTACCGTTTCAATATCGGCATGGTGAATATAAACGATTGCGGCTATTTCCTCATGCACATCCGGGTGGATTGTGGATGGATGGTACCCGGTTCGGCCTATTGCGTGGAGGCAAACATCTTCCCCCAAACCAATTGCCTACCGCCCAACCCACTGTGGGACGGTGCCCGCCTAGAGCTGAACACCGATTGCCAAGCCGATTCGCTGGCCTTTATGCTCAAAAACACCGGGGCCAACAACATGGGCGCGCTGCGAACCTTTACCATCATACAGGACGATGTGATGTACGTTCAGGGCAATTTCCAACTGAACAGCGGTGCCGAACTCATCCACAAAGTGCCTTCCAACGGTGCTACCTGGACCTTTATTACCGAGCAAACGCCGTTTTTCCCAGGCAACCGTATGTTGGTTAATTCTCTGGAAGGCTGCGGCGTGGACAACACAGGCCAATTCTCCTTGGGCTTCTTGATGCAGTATCCACAAATAGGCCCCGATGAAACCACCGATGCGCTTTGCCTAGTGGCTGTGGGTTCTTACGATCCCAACGATAAAGCAACCGAGCCAAAGGGCATGGGCTTGGAAGGCACCATCGACAAAAACCAAGACCTTACCTACCGCATCCGTTTCCAAAACACGGGTACCGATACGGCCTTCTTGGTAGTGATATTGGATACCCTATCGGCAAACCTTAACCTTGCTACCATTCGCAACATACGCAGCAGCCACGATATGGAGGTGGACATTTTGCCGGGCAATATCCTACAGTTCGTGTTTGCCAATATCTTGCTGCCGGATAGCAACGTAAACGAGCCTGCAAGCCATGGCTTTGTATCGTTCGACATAGACTTGGTGAATAATCTGCCCAACGGCACGGAAATAACCAATACGGCTTTTATCTACTTCGACCGCAACCCGTCTATAGTAACCAATACGGTGCTCAATACTATCGGCGAGCTGTACAAAACTTGGCTGAGCGTGACCGAATTGGTGAACCCCGAAAACCGTGTGTCCTTCTACCCGAACCCTACACAGGGTATGCTGCACTTCAGCATCGATGGCAAGCATGCCGATGCGGTGGAGGTTTCGGTATTCAACATACAAGGCAGGGAAATGCTGCAGCAACGGTTCAACAGCGGCCAGCCATTGCAAATGGATTTGAGCGAACTTGGCGCGGGCATGTACCTAATGCAGGTAAAAAGCGGAGCTTACCACGGCG
>CAYYZT010000066.1:6103-12235 GCA_964476015.1 uncultured Chitinophaga sp. | reverse complement strand
GACATAGAACATCCTAGTCCTGTAATACCCATGTTGCTGCGGTGGGGTGTAAACCAAAGTCCTAGGGGGTGGGTTTACCGTTCCGTTTGGTCCAGGTGTATAGACCCCTGTGTTCCTGTTTTGGATTGTCCCCGGCGTGGAGCCTGTATTTACGTATGATTGATATATCAGTATTTTACCCCCGTTGCCATCGCTGGTGACTTGATTAGGCGGCCCCCAGCTCTGGTATAGCTCCGATTGGTGGTGGCCTAGCCATGATTCCATTGTCTTTGTAAGGTTCTCGCTGGCATAGCACCCGACAAACAACATGACAGGCAAAAGAAAGAAGTAACGTTTCATCGTGGTGGTGGTTTTTCTCCCACGGCCACGGATGGAAGGCGTTAAAAAAAAAGGAAGCGTGAGGCCACGGCTATTCCGTTGCCTCGGGCGCTAGGAAGCCCTCACACAAGAATATACCATGCCCCACGCCGAGCGTGTGCAATAGTTATCCCTGTGTGCGGTTGAGTTTCCTAGGCTTTGAGGCAACAGGACAGCTAACGCTGTGTCTTTATATAAATGGATGGCTAATATAATACTAAGGATGGAATATTTCAACCCGTAATTCCCTATATTTGGGACATGGACAAGGGAGAAAAGAAAGAGAAGCCCAAAAAGAAGTACGAGCCAAAGCTGAAGGTCAACGCCACGCTGGACGAACTCTCAAAGGCTCTTATTCGGGCAAAGCCCAAGCCAGAGGACGGCAAGGGCAAGAAATAAAAAAGGCAACCGTTCTGGTCGCCTTCACTACGTGTTTCCCATGTGTCCCAACTTCCGATGATTGCCAAAATAAGAACCAATTAACTGATACATCGATACACCAATAACTAATAACCAGTAACCAATAACTAAACATTAAAGATTATCGCCCAATACCACGAGCAACACCTGTATCAAGCCTATCAAAAAACCCACCATGGCCCCGATAAGCTCTATAAACTGGAATTCCTTTTTGAGCGTGCCCATCACGAGGTTCTCCAAGGTAATAGGCGATAGCAGGGAAAGCTTCTGGCGCACGAGTTTTTCCAAATCGAAATTGTCTTCCAGCTTGTCCACATAGCCATTGATTACCACGGGTGCTATTTCTTGCACTTCTTTTAGCAAGTCGCTCTTCATCTTCAAGCGGGTCTTTTTGCCCAACAGCATGCTCATCAGCGGATATTTGGATGGCAGTTTTTCATCGAGATATTGGTCAACCTTTGCCTCGATGTTTTGGTTGATGGCCTCTAGGTTTCGCGGGTCGTTGATGCGGTTTTTGAGATCGTTGAACGACAGTATTTCCTGCGCCACCATTTTGCCGATGCGTTCGGCTATCAGATATTGCCGCTTAGGGAAAACGCCCTGTATTTCAAGAAAGAGGATGCGGATTTTTTTGCGGGGCCTGAAAAGCATTTTAATGAGCAGCCAACAGGTAAACCAACCGATGGCGGCGGCAATAATGGGCAATAAGATGTATGATAACCACTCCATGTATACTCAATAATCGGGCTCCTGCTAGCTGTTAGCGTGGTAAATATAGTAATTCAACGGATATTGCGTAAATACGGTTCGGTTAAGTTATACGCCCTTGCGGGTGCCCCAAGCAAAAAGAAACTGCGAGCTAATGTAGGTGGACATGATAACCAACGGTGCCATGGCAAACGGCGTATGGAATTTGTTGATGGCAATGTTGCTATCCGAAAACATAAACAACAACGCCCCGGCCAGTACCGCCCAATAGCCCACGGCAGATACCTTGCCCCAGCGGTTGATGGCAAAAATAACCATAAGCGTTATTACAGAAGCATAGATGATAACGGGCACCAGCATGTCCGGCTCGTTGGCCTGTATGGTGGGCACCAAGATGGCCAACAAGGCTGCCAGAGCGGCTATTACGGGTATTATAAGATAGATTTTGGCCTTAAGGATGCCAGGCTGCGCATTGTTGGCAAAATCTTTCCTGAAAGAGAGCATATACAGTACGTGCGTGATGAGGAACGATACCAACCCGGCCAAGAAAAACAGCTCTTCGTACGGTTTCAGGCTCTCCAAACGGGGCATCATTAGGTTTACGTCGCCGCTAAAAGAGAACACAAAACCCCAGAGGATAAGCTTTTGGGCCGAAGTAATGCCGGGGGCGGTTACTTTATAGTAATACCCGATAAGCAACGGCATCAACAGTGCCTTGGTAACCATGGCGGGTATAAGCACCTGCTCGTTGCCCGCTATCAGCAGGGCCTCAAACAGCAAGTGCGCCAAGGTGTTTATCCAAAAAAGTATGGAAAAGGATTTCGCGTTCATCGGTGGTGGCGGTTTAACGGAAATGCCGAAGATAAAGCAATTATCGCAACAGCGTAATGCTGCCCGTTAAGTACCCGCGCTGGCCGTTCAACAAGCGCGTGTACTCTATTACGTACACATACGTGCCGATGGGCTGTTCCTCGCCTTTATAGAAGCCGTCCCAACCGGGCAGGCCGTCGCTTTCGTGTATTTTTTCGCCCCAACGGTTAAACACCATCAGCTTGAAATCGATAGGCTCGTTGGCCAACGGGCGCAGAAAATCGTTCCACCCGTCAAGGTTGGGCGTAAAGCCCGTGGGCACGGTAATCAGGAACTCGTTGGTGGCACGGATAACGGCACGGGCCGTATCCACACAGCCGTTGGCATCGGTAACGGTGAGGATGTACGCCGTAATCGAATCCGTAGGCGAGGCACTTACGTTGGCGCAGGTATCGCACTTGAGCGTAGCTGCCGGAACCCACTCGTAAGTGTAGCCCGTAGTGCCGCCCGAAACAACACTCGTCAGCTCCACCACGGAGCCGAAGATAATGTTGCTGCTATCCGGCGTTACCCTGGCTTCCAACACATCGGGCTGGGTACGGGTATAGTTGATAATATCGTCGCAACCTGCTATCGAATCTATTACGCGGATGCTATAATCGCCCGCAGCCAATCCCGCAAACACGGAACCCTGCTGCGGCGTGCCGCCATTGAGGCTATAATACAGCCCCGTCGTGGCCGAGCTCAGCGTCAACACCCCATCGGCATCGCCAAAACAACTGGGCGTAGTGGCCGTAACCGTAGCTTGTGGCACGACAGAGCTGGGCACTATTATATTGTTCAAAGTACGGCTGCAACCGTTGTTGTCGGTAGCTACCACGGTATAGGTGCCTCCTTCCAAATCAAAGAACACACCGCCGCCCAAAATGCTGTCCACCCTCACGCCGTTTTCATACAGCTCATAAGTAATGAAGTTGGAAGGCGAGGCGAGGATGATTTGCCCGTTGCCCTGCCCGCAGGTTTCGGCCACAATCAAGCTATCCTGCAATGCGATGTTGTTGGGGCTCACGGTAATGTTCACCGTATCCATGGCCATACATCCGTTGAGGGTAACGATAACGGTATAGTCCGAATCCACGCCCGGCGTTACGGTAATGGTATCCGTGGTAGCACTCGTGCTCCACAGGTACGCTCCGCCACCTGTGGCGGTTAGCAACACCGGGTTGCCCGCACAGATTGTCGTATCCGGCCCCGCCACGGCATTCGGTATCGGATTTACGGTTACACTGGCATTAGCATTAGCGGTACAACCGTTCGCATCCGTAACGGTTACGCCGTAAGACGTATTGGTGGTAGGATGCACGTCGATACTGGCCGTAATAGCCGCATTGCTCCACAAATACGAAGTGCCACCGCTGGCGGTGAGCGTAGTGGTATCGCCAGCGCAGATGGTAGTGTTGCCCGTAATAGTGGCAGTAGGCCGTGGGTTCACGTTCACCGTTACGCTCACCGTATCGGCACAGCTTGCGCCGCTGCTCACTGTTACGCTATAAACGGTAGTAACGGTAGGGTTTACGGTAATAGCAGCCGTGGTTTGCGCATTGCTCCACAAATAGGTGCTGCCGCCACTGGCGGTAAGCGTGGTGTTCTGGCCTGCGCAAATGGTGGTGTTGCCCGTGATGCTGCCCGTTATGGAGGAGTTTACCGTTACAGTAGTGCTTACGGTATCCCTACAGCCGTTGGCATCAGTAACAGTTACGGTGTAAGTCGTATTGGAAGTAGGGCTTACGGTAATGCCCGTAGTGGTTTCCGTAGTGCTCCACAAATATGAAGTGCCGCCACTGGCAGTGAGCGTGGTGCTGCCGCCGGAGCAAATAACGGTGGTGCCCGAAATGGCACCAATGGGTTGGGCGTTGATGTTTACGGTAGCACTCACGGTATCCCTACAGCCATTGGCATCTGTAACGGTTACGGTGTAAGTGGTATTGGAAGTAGGACTTACGGTAATGCCCGTAGTGGTTTCCGTAGTGCTCCACAAATAAGATGTGCCGCCACTGGCAGTAAGCGTGGTGCTGCCGCCTGAGCAGATGTTGGTATTGCCCGAAATGGCCCCGCTAGGCTGGGCGTTTACGTTCACGGTAGTGCTCACGGTATCCCTACAGCCGTTGGCAGCGGTGACGGTAACTGTATAAGTGGTAGCCGTGGTTGGGCTAACGGTAATGCCTGCCGTAACCGCAGTAGTATTCCACAGGTAAGATGTGCCGCCGCTGGCCGTAAGCGTGGTGCTTTGCCCGGCACAGATGGCAGTATTGCCCGAAATGGCACCCGTAGGCGCGGCCAAAATACTAATGTCCAACGTGTCGGCATCGGTGCAACTGGCAAGGGTGTAGTTTACTATAATCCGTGTAGCTGTGGTGGGCGCAATGCGAATACTGTCCTGCGTACCCAAGGCGGTGCCGTTCCAGGTAAAAGTACCTCCGGCCACGGTTACCGTGGCCCTGATGGTAATGCTGTCGCCCGCACATACCGCCACGTCGGCACCCAAGTTTACCTGCGGGCCCGTTTTGTTGGGCACGCCGGGGGTTTGGTTGGCAGAAGCGGTTCCTTGCGCCCAGTTCGCTTGCAGAAATGGGTCGTTGCTTACAGCGTTATTCATGTAAAACATGGAGCCTGTGCCGCCCGATACCGCAAAGTAAATAATCGGGTTGTTGCTGTTATCGCCATAGCCCACGGCATGATAAGGTACGGTAATATTGCTTGGGCTGCGGGTTTGGTAAGTGTCGTGGTCGTTGTTCATACTCACCGAACCCCAATTGCCCCCGCTCGTAGGAGCAGCAGGGTAATTTAAGCCCGTGCTGTTGGACGGACCGGAAGCGTTATGCACGAAAAGCGTGCTGTTGGCAGGGATGATATACACACAGTTGGCTCCCGTAAGGTTATCCGGGGGTATCGCGGCGTTGCGCTGGGTGTTGTTGTACACCACGATAAGCGTACCGATGGGCACGCACTGCCATGTAGCCGATTGCGAAAACCTCATATGGCCATCGGCTATGCCGGTAGGGCCGAAATGGCCATTGTTGTCGTCAATAATCCACCCCCTCAAGTCCACACAAGTGCTGGTGCATCCTGGGGTGCCCACTACCAAAAGCTCCACGTATTCTTGCGAGCCGCTAGGGCCGTTGGAAAATTCATTGACAATCAATTGCGCGCTAACAGGCACAATTGCGCACACAGTTAGCATCGCTACCGTAAGCATCAAGCGAAAACAACTCATATCCTAGTTTCGGTCAGTGTACAAAGGTACGAATTTAACCCTGATACTGTAAAGCCCAATTCGTTACGTGTATGTAAAGACTTATTGGTCCACGGTCCACAGTCGATGGTCCATGGTAGGACCAAGTTACGAGTTGCGGGTTACGAGTTCTAATGCCTGTCCCGTAAACAACAACGGCCTCGGTTTCCCGAAGCCGTTGAAGCAGTCTTGTGTCTTGTGTCTAATATCTTGTGTCTAGCAAGAGCTATTTCGCAAACCCAATCGACCTGCGTTCCCTGATAACGGTTACTTTTACCTGACCGGGATACTGCATTTCGTTTTGGATGCGCTCGCTGATGAGGAATGCCAGCTCGTCGGCCTTTTCGTCGGCCACCTTGTCGCTCTCCACCATTACGCGCAGCTCGCGGCCCGCTTGTATGGCGAATACCTTTTCCACGCCGTCGTAGCTCATGGCAAGGGCCTCAAGGTCTTTGATACGCTTGATGTAGCTTTCCATCGTTTCGCGGCGGGCACCGGGGCGGGCACCGCTGATGGCATCACAAGCTTGGATGATAGGCGAAATG
>CAYYZT010000066.1:2765-6093 GCA_964476015.1 uncultured Chitinophaga sp. | reverse complement strand
AGATAGAAATGACCTATATCATTTCTATCTCGTCGTGGTGGGCACCCACCGCGTTTACGATTGCGGCATGCTCGCCATACTTTTCGCAAAGCTTCATACCCAACAGGGCGTGGCTCAGTTCGCTCTCCTCATCAGGCACTTTGCCTATATCGTGCAGCAATCCGGCGCGTTTGGCCACTTTGGCGTTCAGGCCCAGTTCGGCGGCCATGGTGGCGCACAGGTTGGCTACTTCCTTACTGTGCTGCAACAGGTTTTGCCCGTAAGAAGAGCGGAAACGCATACGGCCCACCATGCGCACCAGTTCGGGGTGCAGGCCGTGTATGCCCAGTTCGATTACCGTGCGCTCACCTATTTCCACAATCTGCTCTTCCAGTTGCTTGCGGGTTTTGGCCACTATTTCCTCGATACGGGCCGGGTGTATGCGGCCGTCGGCAACAAGGCGTTGCAACGATAGGCGGGCAATTTCCCTGCGCACCGGGTCGTAACCGGAAATGATGATGGCCTCGGGCGTATCGTCCACTACTATTTCCACGCCCGTAGCGGCTTCCAAGGCACGGATGTTACGGCCTTCCCTGCCGATAATCTGGCCCTTTTGGTCGTCCGATTTCAGGTTGAATACCGACACCGTGTTTTCGATGGCATGCTCTGCCGCGGTGCGCTGTATGGTTTGTATGATAACCTTTTTGGCCTCCTTGTTGGCGCGCAGCTTGGCTTCTTCCAAAATCTCCTTTACGTGCGACATGGAGCGGGTGCGGGCCTCGTCTTTCAACGATTCCACCAACTGCTCCCTGGCCTCCTCGGCTGACAATTTGGCCACGGTTTCCAGCTTCTTTACCAACAACTGGTGCTCCTTATCGATGTCTTCTTTTTTGGCACTGATAAGCTCCGTTTGGCGGGTAAGGTTCTGGCGAACGGCATCCGTTTCATCTTCCTTCTTTTTCAGATTCTGTTGTTGCTGGCCAACGCTTTGCTCCTTTTGTTTCAGGTTGCGCTCGCGCTCTTCCAGCTTGCGGTTGCGCTGGTTGGTGTCGTTTTCGTGTTCGGCCTTCAGTTGCAGGAATTTTTCCTTGGCTTCCAGCATGCGGTCGCGCTTGATGCTCTCGCCTTCTTTCTTGGCGTCTTCCACAACCCGCTGTTTTTCGCGTTGCGCTTCCTGTAGTATCCTATCGGCTTCCTTTTGTGCCAGTTCCTCCTGGTCTTTTACTTTCTTTTTGGTCAAGTTGATACCTACCAAGGCGCCGATAGCCAGCGACACCAAAGCGGCAACAACAGTGATAATGGTTCCCATTGCAGCAATTCAGTTAGTAAATGAACTTAATCCCCTCGTTAGGGAGGGCTTCCCACAGCATCCTTGCCTTGCTTTTCTAGGTAGTAGGTTTTGCGAGGCTCGGTGCAAATATAGTGCGGCCTGCCGAATAAGAAATGTAGGTTATATACAATCCGTGCTAGGAGTGTCTATCCCTTGAGTGCTTGGGTGAGCATGCGGTCCAGTTCGTCCAACCTGTCGCCAAAGGAGGTATCGCTTATCACCGTTTTATTGTGAAACGAAGCCGCCTCCACGGCATACATAAGGGCCGACATGGCGAGGAAATCCTGCTTGTCTTTGCCACTGTATTGGGTTTGAAACTGCTTTACTTTATTGTTGATATCGCGTGCGGCATTGCGAACGCGCTCCTCTTCCTCGGGTTTCACCCGCAATGGATAAGGTCGGTCGGCAATTACCACGTTGATATTGATTAGCTCACTCATTTATCTCTGTTCCACACTAGTTATTCAGCAGAGCGACACACTTGTCAATCTCTTTTATATACTCGTTTATCTTCTTTTTCAGTTCGTTGCGCTCCTCATCGGGGAAGGTGCCCAGTTGCTTGGCCACCTTCAACACCTTCATCTTGCCCTCCATTTCATCAATCTGCTGGCCCTGCTCTTTTAGCAGTTTCAGCAGCTCGTCGTACTCGGCTTTCAGGCGTTTGTGCTCTTCCTTAAGCTGGCCGTGGGCGGCAGCCAGTTGCTGCGCCTTTTTGTATACCCGGTCAACCTTTTCGTTATAGTCCATACACCTTATTGCCGTATCTCGGCACCCAGTTCTTTTTTATACGATTCCACCAACCGCGACACCAGTTTTTCCACGTCTTTGTCGGTCAGGGTGCGCTCCTCGTCTTGAAACTCAAAGCTTACCGCATAGCTTTTTTTGCCTGCTCCCAACTTCGCGTCTTCGTAACGGTCGAATAAATTTACCGATTTTAAAGTTTTTTTAACCTCTCGAAGCGCTATTTTTTCAATTTCGGCGTAAGATACGGCTTTGTCAAGCAATAATGCCAAATCCCTGCGCACACCGGGGAACTTGCTCACCTCCTTGTACTGTACCTTGCGGCCATTCAGGCGGCGCAACAGTTGTGTCCAGTTAAGGTCGGCAAAATATACGTCTTGTTTAATGTCGAACTGTTTCAACAATTTCTTGCTCACCAAGCCATAGGTGGCCAATATCTTTTGCCCGGCACGGTATTGCAGGCCGTATTCCAACAACGGGTTTTGGGCATATTCCACCTCGAAACCGCTCTCGCCCAAACGGCTGCACACATGCTCCACCTGGCTTTTCAGCAGGAAGAAATCGCTGGGCTGTTGCTTGCCCTTCCAGCTTTCGCCCGTGCTTTGCCCGGTGATGAACAGCGACAGGTGCTCCGGCTCTTGGTAGTTGCCGTCGGCGGTTTTATGGTAGGTTTTGCCGAACTCAAAGAAGCGCACGTCCAAATTGCGGCGGTTGATGTTGTGGCCGATGCCCTCCAACCCGCCGAAAATGGTGCTGGTGCGCATGGAGTCGAGGCCCATGTTGAGGCTGTTGAGCAGGCGCACCATGTCGTCGGCCAAGCCGTTTTGCTCCATGTACTGGCTGTTGGTGATGGAGTTCACCATAATTTCGTGGAAACCGTTGGCGGCCAAGTAGTTGGCCACGGTGTTCTGCACCAGTTCCTTGTCCACCCCTTGGTTGCTGCTGAGGCTAAAGCGCAGCGTATCGGGGAACGGTACGTTGTTGAACCCGTAAATGCGAAGCACTTCCTCTATCACGTCCGCTTCGCGGGTTACGTCCACCTTAAACGGCGGTATTTCCAGTTGTAGCGTGTCGGCGGTTTCGCCCTTTATCTTTATTTCGAGCTTCGCCAAAATCTGCTTTACTACCAGCGGCGGTATGTGGTGGCCAATGAGCCTGTCGCAGTTGGCATATTTAAACGTAACGGTAAACGGCTGCGCCGGGCGCGGGTAAATATCCACAATCTCCGAAGCTACGGTGGCCCCGGCCAGTTCCTGCAACAGGTTTACGGCACGTTTG
>CAYYZT010000066.1:0-2755 GCA_964476015.1 uncultured Chitinophaga sp. | reverse complement strand
TTGAGGGCTATTACGGTAATGTTGGGGTCGGTGCCCTTTTCAAACTTCTGCGCCGCATCGGTACGCAGGTTGTGGCGGCCCGCCGTGCGGCGGATGCTGATGGGGTTGAAGTGTGCGCTCTCCAAAAAGATGCGCGTGGTGCTGTCCTTCACGCCCGATTTGGCCCCGCCGAATACCCCGGCAATGCACATGCCTTCCTGCGCGTTGCTGATGATAAGGTCGGCGGCGTTCAGTTTGCGGGTCTGCTCGTCGAGGGTAACAAACTCGGTGCCCTCCGGCCAAGTGCGCACCACCACCTTATTGCCCGTGATGGCACCTGCATCAAAAGCATGCAGCGGTTGGGCAAACTCCAGCAGGATGTAATTGGTCACGTCCACCACGTTGTTGATGGGGCGGATGCCCACCGCTAGCAGCCGCTCTTGCAGCCACTTGGGGCTTTCGGCCACTTTTACGTTTTCCAGCACAATACCCGTGTAGCGCGGGCAAGCCTCGACATCCGTAACCTCCACCTCGATGGGGCGGGTTTTGGGCGCATCAAACTCCACGATGGGCGGTAAGTGGTAGGATACATCTTGCCCCAAACGCAGCGACAATGCGGCCTGCAAGTCCCTCGCCACGCCGATATGCCCCATGGCATCGGCACGGTTGGGCGTGAGCCCTATCTCGAAAACAAAATCCGATTTTACGTTCCAGTAGTCTTTCAGGGCCGTGCCCACAGGCGCATCGGCGGGCAATACGAGGATGCCGTCGTGGCTTTCGCCGGTGCCTATTTCGTCCTCGGCGCAAATCATGCCCTCGCTTTCCACGCCGCGGATTTTGCTGCGCTTGATGGCGAACGGCTCGCCCTTGGTAGGGTAAAGCGTGGTGCCGATGGTGGCCACGATTACCTTTTGCCCCTCGGCCACGTTGGGCGCGCCGCACACTATGTTGAGGTCGGTGCCCGTGCCCACGTCCACTTTGGTGATGCGCAGGCGGTCTGCATCGGGGTGCTTCTCCACGTGTTTCACATGGCCTATTACGAGGCCTTCCAGCCCGTTTCCGGCACCTTTGTGCTCTTCTATGGACTCCACTTCCAACCCGATGTCGGTAAGCACCTTGCCCACCTCGGCGGCGGGCAGGTCAATGTTTATATAATCCTTGAGCCAGTTGTACGATATCTTCATTGTAGGGCAAAGTTAGGGTATTAGTAGCAAGTATCGAGTATCAAGGAGCAAGACTTTAATCAAGTTGCGGGTTACGAGTTACGGGTTGAAAAATAAATCAAACTCAGCGTTGACGTGGCATTAAATATTTTCGAACATGTATTGATGCTCGCTATTACCACTCAAAGAACCATCAGGATTCCTACCTGTATAGAAGAACTTGCTGTAAAAAATCGTATTCCCTTTGACAGCCAGTGTATTAACCAATCCAAAAATCCGTTCACTTTCTTTAGATTCTCCGCTGGTGGTATTAAAGATTACAAAGTGGAAGCTCGGCTCATTGTTATCCATATTCCACTTAATCAAAACCAGATATTTATTGTCTTCACCCCAAGCACATTTGTCTTGCCATGCGGCATCCTCTAGGAGAATATTGCTCAAGCCAACCAACTTAATATAACAATGATTATAAGGAGATCCCATCCTAATCTCACTGGGCCTTATAAACACCACTCCAAATGGTCTACTTGTGTTTCCCATGTTAAATCAACCTTCTTCTTCCCCATTCTTTCTCATACTAAACACCGTCCTATCCAAGCGCGGCGGGTTATCGTAATCGATGCCATAAGCGCAGCAAGTAAGGTACCATGCGGCGGCCAGCCGTTCGTCTGGCGTTTTGCTGAGCCAATACTCTTTTGTATCGGCTGCTTCCTCGAAGCTTTGGATTTTAAAGGCGGTTCTATCCAATCGGTACATGCTCCAAATATACCAATCCTTGCTATCATCGGCCATATCACCCCTTCGGGGTTCTAAAGGGTGGTTTCGCATTCTATAATCATTCCATCCCTTCGGGATTTATATAACAACCCGCAACCGATGTCACCCTGAGCGTAGCCGAAGGGCGCAACCCGTAACTAAGTTTTAAAACGCCTCCCCTACCGTAAAGTAAAATCCCTTGGAGCCGTCTAGCCCGAAGCCGGCATCGAAGCGTACGTTGATGCGCTCCTTGGCATCGAGCGTAAAGCGGATGCCGCCGCCGCCGGCAAACTTCAGGCTCTTGAAATCGGGGTTGCTGTACGGGCCGAAAGTATTGCCCACGCCCGCGAACGCCACGCCGATAAACCGCCAGAACAGCGGGAAACGGTATTCGCCCTGCAAGGCCGCCATGTGCTTGTCGCGGAAACGGCCAAAGAAATAGCCCCGCATCAGCTCGTTCTCGCCGAAGGTGGACATCATTTTAAACGGCGGCGTGCCCGCATGCAGTTGCGTAACGGCCTGGAAAGCCAATATATGGTTGCTGTTGCGCGGGTTCCAGAAGCCCCGCACATCTAGCCTAAAGCTGCTGAGGTCTGTATTGCCGCCCAAGTAGCGGGTGTAGGTGTGGTGGGAGAAGATGATGTACCACCCGCGAAACGGATAGAGGTTGTGGTCGCGCGTATCAAAGATAAAAGCGGTGCCCAGCCCCGAGGCCGTGAAACCGTTTTCGCCCGGCACCTCTGCTTGATGAAACAAGCCACCGCTATCGGTGCGCATGCGGTACATATGCTCAAAGCGGTATTGCAGGCCCACTTGCAACTTGGGCAGCACTTGGCGCATCACGCGGTTGCGCACCA
>CAYYZT010000065.1:10097-12334 GCA_964476015.1 uncultured Chitinophaga sp. | reverse complement strand
ACCCTGCCGCCGGTTGGTTTTCCACGGTTACGGTTTGCGTGGTTGTAGCCGAGCAGCCCGCATTGCTGGTTACGGTAAGGGTAGCCGTATACGTGCCCGTGTTGGCATACACATAGCTCGGATCCTTTAACAACGAAACGCTGCCATCGCCAAATTGGTACTGGTAGCCAGTAATGCTGCCGCTGGGGATGGTGGATTGGTCGGTAAAAAAGGTTTGGCTGTCCTCACAGGCCAACGAAACGGCAAATGCGGCGACAGGTAACGGGTTGATGATTAAATCGGTCCCGTTGTCGCTTCCCGTTACAGCGGGGTCGCTCGATACTACCCTAATCCTGTAGCCCGTGCCCGTAGCTGCGCCAATAGGTATGGTAGCGTTAATGGTACCGAAAGTATCGGTGCTGGCATACGTGCCGATAGCCGTGGGCGAGGCAAAGCTGCCCGAGGCATCGCTCAGTTCGGCAGTAAAAACGTTGCCTGCGTTAAAAGCGGCATTAGTGGCCACAAAACCCACCTGTACGTTATCGCCGGGGCAAAAGGCAGTGCTGCTGAGGTAGGTTACATCAAGATATACGGGAGCAAAACCGTTGGCTATAGCGCTTTCAAAGAAGTCGGGCGTTGGCACCACGTCATTCACAAAGCCAAATACCAAACTCCTGCCATTGACACTTCTTATCAAGGTTCCCTCGCCATTACCATACGTAGCCAACACCGTGCTCCCCGGTTCGGGAGCCAAACCATGTGAAAAATCAGCCCAGCCTGTATTGGTCAATGTAAAGGGGTTGGTAGCCATGGTGGCGGCCACGGATGGGTCTGTTACCGTCACTTGTGTTTGGTTTATATTTCCCGTATAGCTGGCCCCAAATGGCATCGAATAAGAGGAATTGCCATCGAAAGAAAAATACGCGCCAAGCCCCCCATTATCAACAAATGTAGCAAGGGCCGCTACAGAAGCGGCATTGGGAAAAGCATTTTGGGCAAAATAAAGAGCCATAATATAAGCCCCTGGAATGGCTATCTGGGTTTGGAACGCAGCATCCGTGTTTACCGTCGTTACCGTATAGCCCAAATTAGCCAATGCGGGACCCATTTGGTCCGTTCCAAAGCTAGAATCATAATAATAGAGCACGTTCTGCGCCAATAACTGCTGCCACGGCAAAACAAGCAGCATAGCTAGTACCAAAAGGCGGGCGCCTCTTAGCCAAAGGGTGGTTTTCATAATCTAGCCTTTATAGTAAATGTAGACTGTGGTTCTTTAACACCCAAAACTAAAAATTATAACGTTAATATTTACCCTTTGTCCGCATTCCGGCGGCAAAAGTGTTCAAAATACAATACATTTGCAGTGATTATCTTAGCTAGAACCCACATTACGCATTGTTATCCATAGAGTATGAAACGCTTATTGTACCTATCCTTCCTGTTAATATCGCTCTCCCCCGCCCTACTCCAAGCCCAAGACCACGACTGCTACATGCACGACCCCGGCGCACATGCCCGCGAGCGGGTGGTGGATATACAAAAGACCGTTATCGACGTGAGTTTCGAGCCTACCAAGGGTATTGTGAACGGCACGGTGGAGCACACCTTTTCGCCCCTGCGCAAAGCCGTGGACACCTTGTTTCTGGATGCGCCGGGTATTGAAGTACTGGAGCTCACCTTCAATAAAACCAAAGCCAAATACGCCGTAAGCGATAAGGGCATTACCCTCTACTTCGATAAGCCTTTGGCATGGGAAACCACGCATGTCCTCAACATCAAGTACAAAGCCACGCCCCGTAAAGGGCTGTATTTTATCGGTTGGAACGACCCCAACAACCTCAGCCGCAAACAGATATGGACACAGGGCCAAGGCATAGACAACCGCCACTGGTTCCCTACCTTCGACGATATGGGCGACAAGGCCATCACGGAAACCAAAATCACGTTCGATAAAGACTACCAAGTACTTAGCAACGGCAAGTTGGTGAGCGAAAAAGCCAACAAGGACGGCCTTACCAAAACCTGGCACTATGCCATGGACAAACCGCACAGCCCCTATCTGGTAATGATAACCATCGGCAAATATGGCGTGAGCACCAGCAAAAGCAAGGGCGGCGTAACGATAAACAATTGGTACTACCCCGAATACCCGGATCGCGTGGAGCCTACCTACCGCTACACCACCGAAATGATGGACTGGATGGAACAGGAGTTCGGCGTGAAATATCCTTGGCATGCCTATAGCCAGGTAATGGTGC
>CAYYZT010000065.1:5304-10087 GCA_964476015.1 uncultured Chitinophaga sp. | reverse complement strand
AGCCGGGCGTTTTTAGATAGATACT
Organism: uncultured Chitinophaga sp.; assembly: GCA_964476015.1. GTDB lineage: Bacteria > Bacteroidota > Bacteroidia > Chitinophagales > CAIOSU01 > CAIOSU01. The sequence goes on along the minus strand of CAYYZT010000065.1, from coordinate 10,062 downwards.
ACATCGGTACCAACGCGCACGAACTGGTACACCAATGGTTCGGCGACTATATTACCACCCGCTCGCCGGAGCACCACTGGCTGCACGAGAGCTTTGCCACCCACTACCAAAAACATTTTGAACGCCACATTTTCGGCGAAGACCACTACCGCTGGAACTGCCGCACCGAGCTGTGGAGCGTGCTGCACGCCGCCAAACAAAACAACCTGCCCGTGATGCACAGCAATGCGGGCAGCGCGCGCCACTATCCCAAAGGCTCGCTGGTGCTGGATATGGTGAAATATGTAGTGGGCAGGGAACAGTTCAACGCAGCCCTGAAACATTATTTGCAGAAGAACGCCTATGCTAACGTGAGCACGCACGATTTTTGGGCAGCCTTCAACGACAAGCTGGGCATCAACCTCGATTGGTTCTTTGAGCAGTGGATAAAAAAGGGCGGCGAGCCGAAATACGAAGTGAGCTTTATGGAAGTACCCTTTGGCCCGGCAAGCGTGGGTGCCACGGTGTTTACCGTGAAGCAAACACATGCCATGGACGATGTGGTGGGCCTGTTTAAGATGCCCATCGTGTTCGAGGTGCATTATACCGACGGTACCTACGATACAGAAACGGAGTGGATTGAAAACTACAGCCACACCGTGGCCGTACAAAACGCGGGCAACAAAAAGGTAGCCTACGTGCTCTTCGACCCGAACTCGGAAATAGTGAAATCAGTGGATTTCAAAAAAACCACTTCCATGCTCTTGGCACAGGCCTTGGGCGCAAAGAACATGATTGACCGCTACGATGCGGTGATAGCATTACGCTCCGTGCCGCTTACGCAAAAGCGTGAAACGCTGGTAAAAGTGTTCAACCAAGAGCCGTTTTGGTCGGTGCGCGCAGAAGTGGTGAAGCAATTGGTAAACGATACCGAACTGGCTGATAGCGCATATTTGGGATTGCTTACGGACAAGAGTTCGAAAGTACGCCTAGCGGCCATCGAAAACGTAAGCGACATCCACCCGAAATATGTGGCGGCTTTTGAAAAGCTGTTGAGCGACTCTTCTTACAACGTGGTGGAAACAGCCTTGACCAAGCTTGCCGCCGATTTCCCCGAAAACCGCCAACGCTACCTCGATGCCACCAAGCACGAATTGGGCATGAGCCATAAGATACGCATCGCTTGGCTGGAGATAGCCATAGCGCAGCAGCGCGAAAAGTACCTGCCCGAACTGGTGGCCCTTACCAGCGGCAGCTACGAGTTCCGCACGCGCACCAACGCCATGGAGGTGCTGAAACGCTTGAACTACCTTGATACTAAATTGGTGGAAAACCTGTTTGACGCGGCCCTGAACCCCAACCGCCGCCTCGCTGGCCCGGCCATCGACCTGCTGAAGCACTTCAAAGGGCAAACAGATTACCAAACCCTCATCCGCACCCATGCCGATAGCCGCCGCTGGGAAGGCTGGCAAAGGGATTTGTTGAAGGAGGTGTTTTGATTGGTAGTTGCGGGTTACGAGTTACAGGTTTCGAGTTATTAGATAGATAGTGTAAATCCCGAAGGGGATGATATATTTAAAAATTCCTACGCTTGTTAAACCCAATATTATGATGCACATCCATCTACACGAAGCCCAAACCTTGCTGGTAGCCGAAGTAGTGGCGGAGGGCATTATACTCGCCAGCGAAGAGGATACACTAGACATTATTGGTAACTGCGGTTACCAAGGTGCAGACCATATTATTGTTCACCAGCGCAACATCCATCCCGATTTCTTCGACTTGAAGACCAATCTGGCGGGCAACGTGCTGCAAAAAATATCCAACTACCGCACCCATCTAGCCATTAACGGCAATTTCCACAATATGCCCAGCAAGAGCCTACAAGACTTCATTCACGAAAGCAACCGTTCGGGCAGGGTAAAGTTTCTAGGCAGTGTGGAAGAAGCATTAAAGATTTGGGCAATCCAACAGAAGCAATAATTCCCTATTCCCCCAACACCACCTTCGCGGTGGCAACGCCGTGTGTGGTTTTCACCTTTACCACATAGGTACCATTAACATTGCCGCTCAAGTCTAAGCTAATGGTGCTGCCGTGCGCGGTATGGATGGCGGGCACTCCCCTTCCAAGCATATCAAACACCGAAACGGCGGCATTTGCTACATCGTAGTGTGTTTCCAATACAAACGTGCCCGTGGAGGGGTTGGGGTAGATGGATTTGAATACGGTAAGATGACGGTTTTGGATGCCCACTGGCTTTTTGAGCCACGATTTGCCGTCCAGGTTCCAAGCCGTATCCGTTTCCGGGTTGCGGCCCGAATCATATATCAGGTGGTGCAGGGCCGTAACGGCAATATCCGCTTGGTTGGGCGTGCTTTTAAGCAGCGCAATATCCACGCAACTGGTTTCGAACACCTCATCGTTACCACAGTTGTACGAACCGGGGTCGCTGCCGCCGATGGCTTGCGGCTCCACCGCATCGCCCATGGCCATCCACCAAATATGCCGCTCCTCGGGCGTGTTGCCACCGTGCGAAAACGACGAACCGCCGTGGTCGGTTATCACCAACACCAGCCAATCTTCTTGGGCGTAAGTGGGGCGGGCATACAGGGCGGCAAGGATGCTGCCTATTTTCGCATCCACGTTTTCTATGGCATCTATATAGAGCTGGTTCTGCGGGTCGAACGTAAAAGCGTGGCCAGTGAGATCTACTTGGTCGAAGTACACGAACAGGGCATCCAAATCCGGGTCGGCCAATTGGATGATGGCCGAATCGGCGGTAGCGGCGGAGTTGCCGTCGGCCACCTTTACGGTTCTGTTCCACCCCGCGTTGGTAATATTGTCGCGCAACGGTGCCCACTCTATTACCTGCACGCATTTCAGGCCCGGTATTTCCTCCTTGGCCAGCGTGGGGAAAGGCGGATAAGCGGCAAAATTGCTGCCCGAGAAGCTATTGTCAGTAACGCCGTGCTTGGGCCACTGCACCCCCGTAAGGATGGTGGACCACGACGGCCCCGACCACGTAAGCCCCACGTGCCAAGAGTTGAGGGTGTACAGCCCACTGTCCATCACCGCATCCAAGCTGGGCGTATTGGCCAGTTGCAACGCATCGGACCGGCACCCATCGATGCCAATAACCAGCACTTTACGGTGTTGCGCCCCAGCGGGCAACAGCCCTGCAAGCAGCGACACAAAGAGCAATACGATGGCGTAACGGTTGTTCATGGGGAAGGCTTTGGCTTTTTAGGTATTAAGCCAAAGTTAAAGAATTGCGGGATTGGTAATGGCACGAAATAAAAACGCCTTGGCCTCCCCAAAGGCCAAGGCGTAGGCACCTAATCGCCATAAAAGTTTGCACAATGCGAAAATAAGGCAAATTTGCCTCATACACCATAAAATAGTTTGAGAATTTTTGTCTTACCAATTTCCAGCGGTGGCAAGACAGAAACGAAATCCTGAAATCATCAACAAATTTGGCGAACGCCTACGGGAACTTCGTAAAGAAAAAGGTCTGTCCCAAAATGAACTCGCCCACGCTGCCGACATAGAATACAGCCAAGTAAGCCGCATCGAACTCGGGAAAATCAACACCAGCATCAGCCAGATAGCGGCCCTTAGCGATGCTTTGGGTGTGCACCCCAAAGAGTTGTTGGGATTTGAGTGGTAAAAAACGCGGCGGGAGAAGCTATGTATGTTTCATCCTCGTCGGGGAGACGAGGGAGACGGCCATCTTCGTAGAAATAAGATAGGGCCTGTCTAATCTCAACCCGTAACCCATAACTCACCCCCTTTTAGTCGACAAAAACACCCTTTACGCAGAAAACCCGCGTGCCATAACGTACTTTAACAATCCGCGCCCGTTTTATTAGCAAAAGGCGGGATACCTTTGTTCCGCAACACACGCTAAAGTTCCAAATTCCATGCCCTGTTTTACCAAACCTATCCTTGCTACTGTACTATTGCTGTGCACTTACATCGCCCACGGCCAAAGCCCCGCGTTCACCGTTTCGGGCATGCTGGCCGATTCAGTTACGGGCACGCCGGTGGAGTTTGCCAACGTGATACTGAAACCCGAAAATAGCGACAGCATCATTACCGCCGCCATTACCGATATGGAGGGCAAATTTGTGCTGCCAAACGTGGCCAAGGGCAGCTACGACCTGCATTTTTCCTTTATCGGCTATGCCCCGAAGGTGATGCCGCTGAAGGTGAACGGCAACACACCGCTCGGCAAAGTATCGTTCGCGCCCCTCACCACCAATATTGACGAGGCGGTGATTACGGCCAAAAAGCAGTTGATAGTAAAGAACTCCGAAAAAACGGTGTACAACGTGGCGCAAGACCCCACCAACCAAATAGGCAATGCCGAGGACGTGCTGCGCAACATGCCCGGCGTGAGTATCGACTCCAAGGGCAACGTATCCATCATCGGCAAGCAGGGCGTGCGCGTGTTGGTTGACGGCAGGCCCAACGCCATGGCCGAAAACAACCTGCAAGCATTCCTCAAATCTATCCCGGCCAACTCCATCGAGTCCATCGAAATCATTACCAACCCATCCGCCCGCTACGATGCGGAAGGCAACGCGGGCATCATCAACATCAAACTCAAAAAAGGCAAGGGCGACGGGTTCAACGCCAACGTATCGTTGGGCTACGGCATCCTCCACCGCTACAATGCCAACGGGGCCTTTAATTACCGCAAGAAGAAAGTAAACGTTTTCGGCAACTATGCCTTCAACAAGAGCAAAACCCGCAACCGCTACGTAGAAGACCGTACC
>CAYYZT010000065.1:0-5294 GCA_964476015.1 uncultured Chitinophaga sp. | reverse complement strand
ACCTACTATTACCTCGATAGCAAGGGCATTATGGAAAACACCAACCACAACCTAAAGGCGGGGGTGGATTATTTTGTGAACGACCGGGTAACGCTTACCTACACTAGCGGGGCCAACATATCAAACAACGGCTGGTACTCCGAGGCCACCTCCAGCAACCTGAACGCGCTGCGACAGCCCCTTACGGAGTATTTCTCCATCAACGACGAATACGGCGAGCACCTCACCATCGGCAACAGCCTCAACTACAGCCACAAACTGGATACCGCCGGGCAGGAACTGACCGTGGACCTGATGCATACCTATGTAAAAGGCGATTCGGAGGCGGACATGCGCTCATCGGCCTACGACCCCACCGGGGCCTATATGGAAGCCCTCAGCCTGCACCGCCAAACCAATACCCTTACGGGCATACACAACATGGTAATGCAAACGGTTTCTGTGTACTTTTTTAAGAAGGGCAAGGTAAAAGGCCACAAGATTGATGCGGGCCTGAAAACCGAGACCACCGTGAACGACAACGTGTTCGATGCCTTTAGGGTGCTGAATAACGTAGCCGCTGCCGATAGCTTGCTGAGCAACAAGTTTAACTATACCGAAAACATCGGTGCCATCTATACGTCGTACAGCGGCTCGTTCAAAAAATTCTCGTGGACGGGCGGCCTGCGCGGCGAGCATACATACATCAAAAGCAACAACAATAGCGTAAACCGCAGGTATTTCAGCCTGTTTCCCAACGTATCGTTCAGCTACGCTTTCAGCGAGGCCAACAATACCAGCATCAGCTACAGCCGCCGCGTGCAACGCCCGCAGTTTCGCCAACTGAACAACACCGTGAGCTATATAGACCAATACAGCACTTGGCAGGGCAACCCGCTGTTGCAACCTTCGTTTACCGATATCCTTAGCATTAGCCACAGCCTGATGGTAAAGCAGCACATGTTCGTGTTCGAGGCCATCGGCCAGTTGCAGCAGAACGATTTCATCGAGTCGAGCTGGGTGGATAGCAACCGCATTTCGCGCGGCGGCAACATCAACGGTGCCGATAGGCAACTGGTGGCCCTCAACGTGTACTTTAAAATACAGCTCACCAAGTGGTGGGATGTACAGATGAACCACAACTACTCCTACAGCCACTATGCTTATGCCGAGGGCATCAACACCGGCTCCATCAGCGGCCACAGCTACAACCTGTGGGCGGCCACCAGTTTCAAGTTTTGGAAAAATACCACGCTGGAGGTAAACGGCTGGTTCAACAGCCGCGGCGTAGGTTCGCAAGGCCCCTACCTGCCCGTGGGAGTATTAAACGCCAGCATCAAAAAGACGTTCCTAAAAGACAAGCTTACCGTTTCCATAGCCGGCCGCAACCTGCTGGAAAGCATGAAATGGCGCTGGCAGATAAGCAACACCGACCTAAAAACCAACGGTAGCTGGCATAATATTGACCGGGTGCTGATGTTTACCGTAAGCTACCAACTGGGCGGCAAGGTTACCCCTCGCCAAACCCAAGGCAACGACCGCCTCGGCGGCGGCGGTGGCGGCGGAAGGTAGAGTTTGGATGATGGACGATGGACCACAGACCATGGACCATGGACGATATAGCCTCAACGCCGCATCGATTTTTGCCACACCCGGTATACCATTTTCAATGTTCGGCTGCCGTTGGGGTAGTGGCGGTTGGGCGTAACGTTGTTGAAGATAAGGGCCGTAACCAGCAGTATCAGCGCGCCCGACAGCACAGGCGAGAGCACGTAGAGGTAGCCGAGGGCCTTCACTTTCTCCGAACCTATGACGGCAATGAGGGCCGTGGCCCCGCCGGGCGGGTGCAGCGTTTTGGTTACCTGCATCAGCACTATGGATAGCGACACCGCCAGCGGCGCGGCCAGCCACACCACATCGGGCAGCAACTGGTGTACGCTAACACCGATAAGCGCGCTGATGAGGTGGCCGCCGATAAGGTTGCGCGGCTGCGCCAGCGGGCTCTGTATAACCCCGTACACCAGCACGCTACTGGCCCCGAACGACCCGATAAGGAACAGGTAATCCGCTTGCGGCAACACGCCCTGGTGCGCCAGCGCAATAAGCCCGATGCCCACGAACGACCCTACGAAAGCCCAGAAATGCTCCTTGAAATCCACCAGCGTCTCGCGGTACACCACATACCTCGAAATCCGCATCCCCCGCATAATCTTCTTGCGAATCATAATAAGGGCAAAGGTAGGGGATTTGGGGGAGGAGGAGTTGATTCGGGTTAATAAAGGATTAGGGATATGGTTTTATAAATAGTATAGCTAGTTATGTGAGTAGGGAAACAACTTTTGTGCTAGCTGATAAGCATATAAATGTGTTAGACAAAAACAGTCTCTTATAAATAACATGAAAGCGTATTCTTTCTGCGAAAAATAATTCATAATTTTATACATAACCCGAACTAGCTATGATGGAAGCGATTCACAAAAGTATTTTGGAAGTTGCGAAAAAGTATGATGAAAATAAACTCCATACAGTTTCGTTCCTTCTTCAAGAAATCTCTAGAGATGATTTAGAGAAATTATTCAATTATTATAATAGTAGTGATTGGGCAAAATATTGTGTAAGAATGTCTCAAGGATTAGCGTACCTACATAATGAGGGAAGCTTTACTTATTTGGCAAATAATGCTATGCGTTGCAATGCGGATTATAAGTTTAGTTTTCGATTCTCTGATACATTGGAAAAGGAGTGGCATTTTTCCACTGAAGAAAATACAAATGACACTTTTTTAATAAAGATGCGATTTGCTACATACGAAGAAGCCATTCTTGCATGTCTATCTATATCTAGGGCATTAAATCTAGGTTATCATGATTTAATTGATTTAAAAGAGGCGAATTCCAAAGAAAAAATTGAAGAAAATTTTCTTTATAGACTAGATGCTATACTGAATGAAATTTTTTTCCTTGAGATTTATAAACACTTCCCTAAGCCATTAAGAGCTTTAGATAGGTTATCTGATTTAACTACTTCACCATTCAGTTTCGCCCAATGGGCTGATTTAGAAAGAATAAATTATTTAAAAAGTGCACTAAATATATTTGCCGTACACGATAACCATATTTATCAAACAGCCTCTCAAGCCATCATTTCTTATGTCAACCTACTTCAAGTGGTGGAGTTTGCTAAATACGGTTTAGAAGATAATCGCCCTATTGAAGAATTGAATTCTCATTTAGAGAATTTAAATGTTGTGTCCAAGGCTATTTGCGACAATGATATTCTGTGTCTCGTTCCTGAATTTTCTGCTTATCTATATAATAGGAAAGCAAAAATGGATAGGATAAACTTAGCTATCCATTGTGAAAAATCTTTGGAAATGATTTTAGAAGCTATTAGATTAAATCCTCAAAGACGCTACGCAAAATATTTTGCTGATTATTTACATCAACTTGAATTTGATAACACTACACGTCTTCACACAGTAGGGCAAGGCATATTTATAGATAGTTACTTACTGCCATGTATATATAATAACAGTCTATACCTCGAGAGAATAAAAGAACTATACCCAGATTATTCAAAGTTTGATTTTATTACAAAGAAAGGAGGATTTGCCTGTCCTGATTGGGTAGTAGATTCATTTATGAAAATGCCCAAATTCAATGATAATCCAAACTTCTCTCAAGAGGAAGCTCAAAGAGTACTTCAGGGCAAGTCAGGTTTTCCGTTGGATTTGTTGGCAGGCATGATTAGGTTTGCGCAAATTGCTAAAGACAAGGATACAGGATTGGCTTCAGCAAAAAATCTAGACGAAATGAAAAGGTATTCAGTATTTTTTGCGTATTACATCGCTCAATTAGTTGCTTACGTTTTTAACGATAAAAATGAATACTTCCACGCACAGGCAAATTCTGCAAGTAATATTGATGCGGAAGAAGTTCAACGTTTCGAGGCCTTGATGACAAATGTAGGTGTTAATTCAAATACTTCCACATTTTCATACCCCCATTATATAAATTTCTGGGTAAAACCACAAATCAAAGAATTAGAGGAAGCCAATGACAGGTTTGCTCAAAATATACACTACCATGCAGCGTTTTTCCAGTAACTAAAACCACACATTATGCCTTGCTATCATGAACCTACAAGTTTTACAACGCCAACAATTCAAAATGATATATCAGCCGTAGATGCTTCCATATTTTCCGTTGATAATGGAGGAGATAATAATTCAACAGAAAGCAATGTTATATATGCTAATTTTTACAGTCGATATGATGATGGAGCTCGTTCCGTAGTGTATGGTAGAGTCACTAAAGCAGAAATGCCAACAAATCCTTGGGATCCCATTCGTTGGATAGGTGACCCACATGGTCATATAATATACAAAAATGATTTAATAGATTACCATCGTGACGATAAAGGAAACACAATATTTGATCGAGAAAAAAATATTGATAATCGAAGTTTTTGACGCAACTCTCTATTTGTACTATTTAAGCAACCTAGTATTAGTCTACTCTTTAACTAGACTCAACATGTCTGAAAAAGTTGGAGAAGTTACTGTAATACCACAAATAATAACCCCATCTGGCGCAAGAATGTTTCTTGTGCCTTTTTATGAGACCAGTATCTACTGGTCCACGCAACATCTTCAAAGCCCACGTGAGTAATGCTGTGCAACTCCGCACAACCATCATCCGTTAATCGCATTTCACCACCCGCACACTGCACTCCTTCGTGAAAAACTTCGGAGTGCAAAGCAATCGCTCGCGCATTTCGTAGTTCGGCTCCGCTCACTATGACATTACTCCGCTCAATGTGACATGCTAGCTTCGCCACATATAGTTTAAATACCTCGTACTTTGTACCTCGTACATCGTACATCACCCTCTTTCCATCAGCTTCTCTAAAATCTTCCCAGCCGCATCGGCAATCACAGTGCCGGGGCCGAAGATGAAGGAGACGCCGGCGCGGTAGAGGAAATCGTAATCCTGTTGGGGGATGACGCCGCCAGCGACTACCATGATGTCGGGGCGGCCGAGGGCGGCGAGTTCGGCGATGACGGCGGGCACGAGGGTTTTGTGGCCAGCGGCGAGGCTGCTCACGCCGAGGATGTGCACGTCGTTTTCCACGGCTTGGCGGGCGGCCTCGGCGGGGGTTTGGAAGAGCGGGCCGATGTCCACGTCGAAGCCGAGGTCGGCAAAGCTGGTGGCTATTACCTTGGCCCCGCGGTCGTGGCCGTCTTGGCCCATTTTGGCCACCATTACCCGTGGGCGGCGGCCCTCCAGTTCGGCAAAGCGGTCTGCCAGTTGGCG
>CAYYZT010000064.1:8722-12444 GCA_964476015.1 uncultured Chitinophaga sp. | reverse complement strand
TGGAAACGATTTGATACGCGCCCATGCGCCCATTTGGTTGCCGCAGCCCGTGCCCGGCGTATAATATTCGTAACGAAAATCGAAAGGGGCCACGGTTTGGAAGGCACCGTAAGTGGCGTTGCCGCAGATATCGCTAACGGTGAGGTGCAAATGGTCGCCATACGAAATGCCCACAAAAGTGTCGCGCACTTCGTACAGGCCCGGCACGTAGTTAATGGTATCCAACGGTATGGCATAAACTGTTGTGGTGTAAGTATTAGCGTTGTTAATTACCCTCATTTCCAAGGGTATGTGGGCAGCCTCTTTGTACAGGGTAATCATATGGCTCACCACCACGGTATCGCAGCCTATAATGTACACCGAGCTTATCTGCCCGCCAAAAGGCCCAAGGCCGCTGCCCATGCTGTTGAGCACCACGTTGCGGGTTTGGAAGTTGTTGCAGGCATCGGTCATCCGTATTTGGTAGGTGCCGCCGGGCAGGTTGGTGAAAGTATCCAGCGGCTGCGGGCCTATATACCAAGGCGATATGATTTCCCAAGTAAATGGCAACAAGCCCTTGGTGCTGTCAGCATTGCCGACGATAATGCCATCGGCAGTACCTTGGCAACTGGGGTCGGTATCGGTGGGGTTCAGGTCGGGCAACTGGTAGGTGCCCGTTACGGTTGCCTGCGTGTCCAAGCTATCGAAGTTGGCATCGTACAGGCGAATGGTGTAGTTGCCGGGATATAGCGAATAGAAGTTGTTGTTGTTCTGTATCGGGGTGGTTACAGGCCCTGCTACTATGGCATACAGCAGGGTAGGGTTGGGGTTGCTGCTGGTGGCAAACACGGAGATGCTGCCGTTGTTGGCGCAAGTACTGGGGGTGGTGGCTACCGTTTGCACGGTAATGGCCGCTTTCGAAACAAAGCCAAAGCAGCACAACAGCAGGCCAATAGCCAACAACCGAACATTCACGACATCTCTCATGGGACAACAGTTTAGCTACGCAAACCCCGGATAAGGCTATTGTTGCGTAAAGATAACGTGCTTATTTCCTTAAAAGCTACGGGTGCAACGCCCTGGAGAGAGATTTAACAAGGCTATGGCCAAAGAAAAGTAGGGACAATATCGCTATGCAATTATCATAATTGCATAACAGTACATAGTGTTTTGCGACTTTTTTAGGGACAAAGGGCTAAAAAAATATCGAACAGTGAGCAGGCTATGGCTGCTCGTCAATGGCTTTTTGGGTCTTTTTGGGCAGGGTGGCTTTTACCAGCGCATAGCTTTGGCGCACCAAGCGGTCCCATTCGGCGGGGCTGAGGGCGGCGGGGTCTTTCACTTGCACCCAACCGTAGCGGCCCACGTAGGCGGCGGCATCTATATTGGGCCGGGCCGTAAGCGTGTCAAACTCTATATCAGTAACCTTGAACGATGCTTGGAACGGCCCGCCCAGCCAAGTAACGCAAAACATCTTGCTGCCGATGCAAAAACACAAATCGTTGCCCCACTTAATGTCTTCCGTGGCTCCTTTCAGGCTCAGGCAAAGTTCGCGCAGTTGTTCGTGGTGCATTTGGCAGCAATTAAGTATGATTTAAAGATACTACCCATCAACATCATTCCTGCAAAAAGAAATTGGGGTTGTTATTGTTTGGCTTTTGGGGTGCCATGCGATATGGCACAAACAACAACAGCCCTATAAACCACTCATAGATAATGATAGCCGCACTGATAACGCCAAAGCCCGAGCGGTGCCGGGAGCCCGCGGTGGTAGGTATGGGCAGCGGGGTATCGAAGCCGCCGCGGTTCTTCGGGTCGTTGCGGCGCACGTAGGCCGCCTTATTGTTGAACAGGGTGCATATGGCTTCCCAGTCGTGTTTCCAGTACACTTTTTTCAGCGAGAAGCCGCCCGTAAATTTTTTCTTGGGGATAAAGTAAATCTCGTCCACGTCTTGCACCACCGTCATGCGCTCGAAAGGGATTTGCGCCACGGGCTTCACCGGGTTGAGGGCGTACACCAATACGGCATCGGCATAAATTTCCAGGTAGCGTACGCCTTTAAGATATTTCAGCAAAACCATGAGCCATAGCAAGCCCACCATTACCAAGAAGGCCGTGGGTATGGATGCGGCAACGAAACTGACCAGTACCGCTGCCGTGGCTATCGTGGCCAATAACCCACCGATTACCCACCCCCGGGCAAACCAAGGCTTGGTAAAACGCCTCGGTGGCTCGGAGGGGATAATATCGAGTTCGGTAAATACTTCGGTCTGCATGTTTCGGGTAAAATCAGCCGTTGCCTACTTCGCTGCCCGAGTTTTGCGGCAGCGATAGGGTGGGGGCACCTATCCGGGCCTTCAGTTGTGCCAGTGCATCGTCGGCATCCACAAAGCGGCTGTCGAGGGCCTTGTTTATTTCCTCGTCCACGCTCTTCGATTCGTTGGCTATGGCACCGTAGCTTTCGGCCAAGGCTTCTTCCTGCGTTACCTTGTCCTTCATGCGCTCCAGCATGGCCACGGTACTGTTGCCGTCAATCTGGGCCAGTTGTTTGTTCAGGTTTTTGGTAGCCGTGCTCACACGCACGCGGGCCTTGAGGGTGCGCAGTTCGTTCTCCCACTTGCTGATGTTGGAGCGGATGGTTTTCACGCTCACGTCCAGTTGGGCCACTTGGGTCTCAAAGCGGTTCTGGTCGTCGGTAAGGCGTTGGGCATGCTTCAGGTTTTCGTCCACCTTTACCAACGCTTCCTTGGCCAAGCGATCGGCCTCGTTGGCATCCAGTTCGCCTTTTTGGGCGCGTTTTACCAGTAATACGGCCTTGGTTTCGTAGTCTTTGGCCTTGTCGCGGTGGTCTTGTGCCTCGTTGCGGCTGCGTATGGCCAGGGCCTTTACTTGGGCCAGTGCCTCCAAGCTCTTGTTCAGGTCTGTTTTCATATCGCGGATGCCCTGCTCGGTAAGCTTGATGGGGTCTTCGAGGTGGTCAACTGCGGAGTGGGCTTCGGCTTTGCCTATGGTAAAAAGTCGTTTGAGGATGTTCATGGCAGATGTTAGTTTTTAGAGAAAGCAATCAGTTCGTCGGAGTACTCGCTCATCAGCAGCGAGAGCGAGTTGAGGGTACCCTCTATTTCGTTTCGGTCGAGGTTTTCCAGTTGCAGCGTGTCGCGGAAGAGCACTTTGCGGCCGCTTTCGTCCAGCACGAACGCGCCGTGGATGATGTCGCGGTTTTTCTGCAACAGGCTTTTAAACACGCCCTGCTCGCTGCGCACGTCGAAAATAAACTGTTCGAATATCAATATCGGGTCGGCCACGCCCACCACCAAGTTGCGGATGCCGTCTTCTTCTTTGGAGATAAGCAAGATGCCTTCGGCAGCATCCTCTTTGGTTATTTGGTAGCCAAGGTCCAGCAAATGGTCCTTCACCTTTTTGAAATGGTTTTCCATGGTTTATCTGGGTGTTTATTGATTACCTAAGATAACAATTAGTTTGGTAGCGATGCGCAACGCGACGGCCCCGAAAGAAAAATTTACCGTTTAGTTACATGGGTTGTGGATTTGGTGGGATGGATTGCGGTTTTATCAAGCCCCGCATAACGTTGTTATCAGCCGCCACGGGATTTGCCCCTAGCATAAAAAGTGGGAATTGTGCTAACTTAACCCTTTCTAAAAAAGGGTTGGGATGCGCGAGCTGCCACAGTTGATTCGGTACTTTAAGGATTGCTACGAAGCGGACAACCGCGACCTGAACCT
>CAYYZT010000064.1:5577-8712 GCA_964476015.1 uncultured Chitinophaga sp. | reverse complement strand
TATCTTCCATGCCAAGGTAGAGCACCGCTACTTGGTGCCCAACGAGGAAGAATTGCTGAACGGGCATTTGCCTATATTGCCCGTGCCCGAAAAACTGGGAAAGGAGTTGGAAACCACCCTTACCCTTTTTGAGCGCGAAAAAGAGCTCTACTATATGGGCCTGCTGTTGTTGGCCAAGGGTTTTACCACCAACCAACCCGATAATGTTATCATAGCGCCTTTGTTGCTCTATCCCGCAGTGCTGGAAAGTAGGGAGGACGACCATTTTGTAAGGCCCGATATCTCGCAACCATCTTTTAATGTGCAGGTGCTGCGCCATGTGGCTACGGAAATGGGATTGCCGACAATGGATTATGTTGCCCAAATGCAACAAGAGCAGCCCAACCTGCATTGGGATTTGGGTGAAGTGGGCAAGCTGGCGCGGCTGTTGCAACGGTGGCTACCGGGAATTGATGTGGAGTCGCTATTCAACTACCCCGAGCTTTTCGGCGAGCGCAAGATAAAGTCCCTGTATCGCGATTTGAAGGAGAAGGAGGTGATGGTAATACCGGCCTCGCTGTTGGGCGTAACCGCCAAAAGCGATAATATACGCAGCGTACTCAACGATCTGGGGGAGTTATGCGGCTCTCCCCTGTATTCGGGTGCCCTGCAAGCGTTGTTTTATCCAGACACGGTATCCACGGCAAATGGCAGCGAATTTGAAACAGGCCATTTGCCAGTGTTGCTCAATGCCTCGCAAGAGCAGGCTATTTTGGCGGCAAACCAATATGCCATCTCGCAAATTACCGGCCCGCCAGGCACGGGCAAGTCATACACCATTGCCGCCATGGCCGCGGAGCTTGCCAGTAAGGGGCAAACGGTGCTCATCGCCTCCCGCACGGATGCCGCGGTAGATGTGATACACGAAAAAATAGAACACGACCTCAAACTGAAGGACGTGGCCATACGGGGCGGCAAAAGAGGGTACAACCGCAAGCTTTATCATCGGGTAAACGGGCTGCTATCGGGCAAGCACAAAACGGTGTTGAGCATTGGCGAGGCACTAAACAATAAAGCGGACCTTAAGCAAAAGCTGGATGTGGTAAACGGCCGCATCAAAACACTGGAAGATGCCTTTGCCCAAAAAGTAGCCAACGAATTGGAGTGGGGCACGCATTTGGGTTCGCCACACCGGCAAAAGAAGTTCGGGGCCAAAATCAAAAATGCCTATATAAGCTTGCGCAACAATTGGCAGCACAGTTTGGGGCTTACGGTAACCCAACTCAACGCATTGTATGGTGAGCGTATGGCCCTCGGTGCCCAATACGTCAAACTGTGTTTCAACCTCCGCATTGCCCAAGGGCTCAACTCCCACCGCGAACTGTTCAACCGCTTTGCGCAAGCATTGGGCAACCAAAGTGCCACGGCCAACGAGCAACAACTGGAGCAGTTGGATGCCAACACCTTGCTCGGTGTATTCCCCATTTGGCTGGTAAACACCTCGCACCTGCGCAAAGTGCTGCCCATGAAGCACGAGATGTTCGACGTGGCCATTATTGACGAGGCCACGCAATGCGATGTGGCCAGTTTCTTGCCCGTGCTGCAACGGGCGAAAAGGGTAGTGGTGGCCGGCGACCCGCAACAGTTGCGGCACGTGTCGTTTCTGTCATACAGCCAGCAAAAAGCGTTGATGGACAAGCATCGACTGGGGCAGCAGTGGCAAGCGGTGTGCAACTACCGCGATACCAGCCTTTTGGACGTGGCCACTGCCGCCCTGCGCAACGGCGCACAGGTATCTTTCCTCAACGAGCACTACCGTAGCCGCCCGCCCATCATACAGTTCAGTAACCACCATTTTTATGATAGGCAACTGAATATTATGACCGAGCGGCCGGGCCACGAGCAGCATCCAGCCTTGTTTGTGCACAAATGCGACGGTATAAGAGATGCCAAAGGTTGCAACACGGCTGAAGCTGAGGTGGCAATAGCTTTGTTGAAGGAATTGGTGGCGCGGGGCGAACAAGAAAGAACCATCCGCTCTATCGGTATTATTTCGCCGTTTCGTAAGCAAGCGGATTATCTGGCCGACAGTATAGCCCAAGCGTTTGATTCCAAAACCATTGCCCAGCATAAAATGATGGTGGGCACGGCCTACCAATTTCAAGGCTCGGAACGCGATATAATGCTACTCTCCTTGGCGGTAGACCACAATACGCACCACAGTGCTTTTGTGCATATAAACAAGCCCGACGTGTTTAACGTAAGCATTACCCGCGCTAGGGCCGAACTGCATATATTCCAAAGCATCGAGCCTAGTAATATGGCCCAAGACAGCTTGCTAAGGCGGTATTTGGAGTATGTGGATGACCCTGTGCACCATTTGGGAGAATACCATGACAACGAGCTTGACCATTTTCAGGAGCAGGTAGTGCAACTGCTCCAAACCAAATGGCCACAGGCAGATATTCATAAGGGCATAACCATTGCCGGCCTGTTAATCGATATTGTGTTGATGCACAAAGGAAAGGTTTATGGCATCGATTTGATTGGCTATCCCGGTGAGTACCAAGAGGCTTTTTCGTTAGAGCGATATCGCATGTACCGCCGTGCGGGCATACATCTGTTCCCATTGGCATATAGCAACTGGTTGTTCCGCAGCAAAGAGTGTTTGGGGGAGATGCGAGAGTTTTTTGCCTGAGATTAATCTTGTAGCATCCATTCCTATTACCTTTGCACCCGCAGGAAACCAAGCCGTGCCCCTGCTTGTTATCGCTTCATCATGTCACAAACCGCCCCATATACCGTTCAGCAGGGTTTTTATCTGGCTTTTGTGCCCCGGTACGACGTGTCGGGGGCGTTGCATATGTTTACGTTGTACTTGGTAAATAGCTTGCCACAGGACGTGAACTACGACTTCGATTTGGAGCTGGACAAGCAATGGGCCGAGGGTTTTGACGGATATGTATCTGCCAACGACTCGCTCGTGGTTACCGACCTCGACTTTATGGAGCTGGACAAACAGCCCGTGGTAACGTTGCGTTGCCACGTGCGCTGGCAGGGCGGCATGGAGCATTTTGAGCGGGTTATCCGCCCCAAGGCTAAAAACCTGATGCAGCCCAAGCATAACGAGCATTTGGATGCCCCGGCCTATACCTA
>CAYYZT010000064.1:0-5567 GCA_964476015.1 uncultured Chitinophaga sp. | reverse complement strand
CGAGCTGTGGGTGCCGAAGGCCGCCCCTGCCCAGGCCGAGGCCGCCAAGCCAAAACCCATGGCCGTGGACACGGAGCTGCTGCGCCTGTATATGATGGAAAATACGGTGGACAAGGAGCAGATTAACATCAGCACCACTAGCTTTGAGGTGGATTTGCATTTCGAGGCCATCATGCCCGACGACGGTTCGCTTTCGGCAGATATGAAATTCCATGTGCAGTTGGAAACCTTCCAAAAGCAACTCGACCTCGCCATTGCCAATGGCCTGCACTACATGGTGTTCATCCACGGGGTGGGCACCGGCAAGCTTAAAAAGGAACTGTATAAAATATTGCAAAAGCACCCGCACGTGCGGTCCTACGGGCCGTGCTATGCGCCCAAGTACGGCTTCGGCGCCACGGAGGTGTTTTTTTAGTGGAAGTAAGTAGTGAGTAGTAAGTAGTAAGTAATGTGAATAGAGGTGTCACCCAAACGCCCCAAAGGGGCACTATATCTTAGCCGGGGGCAACGCCCTCGGTATAAATTTAATGCGCAACATGTACCTTTAATGAATTGCAACCCGTAACCCGTAACCCGTAACCCGTAACCCGTAACCCGTAACCCGTAACCCGCAACCCGTAACCAAAATGCACCTCACCTCCCTCTCCCTGCTGCACTATAAAAACTACGCCAAGCTGCGCATCGGCTTCGGCGGGCAGGTGGTGTGCTTTACGGGGCAAAACGGGGCGGGGAAAACCAACCTGCTGGATGCTATTTACTATTGCTGCCTCGGCAAAAGCTATTTCCATAGTACCGACCAGCACAACATACAGCACGGGCACGATTTCTTTCGGTTGGATGCCTGCATCAAAATGGACGATGGGCAGCAGGATTTGAAGTGTGTGTACCGCCTCGGTAAGCGCAAAGAGCTGGAACTGAACGAACTGGCCTACGATAGGCTGGCCGACCACGTGGGCCGTTTCCCGGTAGTGATTGTTACGCCGGACGATAACATTCTCATCAACGGCGGCAGCGAGGAACGGCGCCGGTTTTTGGATATGACGGCCTCGCAGATAGACCGCCCGTATCTGGATGCCCTGCAACACTACACCCGCATCCTTACCCAACGCAACGCCCTGCTAAAACGGGCGCAGGAAACGGGCAGGCTCGATAAGGGGTTGTTGGGTGTTTATGACGAAGAATTGACTGCCCATGCCCAGCTCATCCACCAAAAGCGCAGGGGTTTTATTGAGGAACTGATACCTGATTTCAACGCCGTATATGCCGCCGTGAGCGGTGAACGCGAACAGGTGGGGCTGCGCTACCACTCGCCGCTAAATGAGCGGCCGCTGAACGAAATACTGCAACAAAACCTCGAGCGCGACCGGGCCATGGGCCGCACCAGCGACGGCATACACCGCGACGACCTTGACCTGACCATGGATGGCCACACCGTGCGCCGCTTCGGCAGCCAAGGACAGCAAAAGTCTTTTCTTATCGCCCTAAAACTGGCCCAATACCAACTGCTTTACCGCCAAAAGGGTATTAAGCCGTTTTTGCTGCTCGACGATATTTTCGACAAACTGGATGCCGGCCGCAGCGCGCGGTTGCTGCACCACATTACCGACCCTTCCTTCGGGCAGATATTTATTACCGACACCCAACGCGCCCGCATCGAGGCCATCTTTACCGGCCACCCCAACCCGCCAGAGGTATTTGAAATGGAGGCCGGGGAGTTGGCATAGTATGCCAAAAGGCTATTTGGTGTTATATTTGAAACAACTAGAGCAAATAGCGATATGCGTATTTCCAAAATACACTTGAAAGGAGTGGGGGTTTTTGAAGAAGAAACCATTGAGTTTCCGGAAAAGAAAGACCCCAACAAAGCCGAGGTGCATATTTTTACGGGCGAGAATGGGACGGGGAAGAGTACGTTGTTGTATGCGTTGAGTACAATTAACTCTGACAGAAAAGTCGTAAATCAAAAGAACATTCTAGACAGATTTCGTTCGTCAGAAAGTAGTGTTAAAATAGTCACAGATAACTTCGATGGGTTTTCATATAAACCCGTTAATGGGTTACTGGACTTTCATTACAACTTAGAGTTAACTTCATTTGAAGGGTATAAATATGATTTAGATTGGCGTAAAACTAATTTTGCGACAGCCTTTTTTGCCTATTCTGGATATAGACAGTTAACTCCTTTTAATGTTTCAAAGATTGAAGAACTAGATGTTTCTCCTTTGATGGATTCTCTTAATTTTCAAAAATCCATTAATTCCGAGAATTTCATTCAATGGCTTGTCATAACCTCGACAAAAGAAGCGTTAGAACGAAATAGACTTAATGCTGTTTCTGCGGATTTTTATAAAAGAAGTATCGACAGGATTTCAAAAGTGATTTCCGAAATAACAGGACAAAAAATTAAGTTTCACTTAGAAATTAATCCGCTTGTTATTAAGGTATCATTTAATGATAAGCCATTGTCATTTGATGTGGTTCCGGATGGACTAAAATCGATTATCGCTTGGGTAGGGGATTTGTTAATGAGGATGGATAGAATGAATTTGGGAAGCAGTTACAATAATCTTTTTGATGCTCACTTTATCCTCTTCCTCGACGAAATAGAAGTACATCTACACCCGGCTTGGCAGCGTAAAATATTGCCCGTGGTGCAGAAGCTGTTTAAAAATGCCCAAATATTTATATCTACCCATTCACCATTTGTGGTGGGTTCGGTTGAGGGGGCTTATGTGCATAAATTGATATTGAAGGACGGCATTGCCCACGCCAAGCCGCCCCGCCTCACCCGAACGGGGGAGAGCCTCTCGCTGATACTGGATGAAGTATTTGATATAGAGGATGAGTTTGACTTGGAGACCGAAAAAGAGCTGGATGCCTTTTACCAGCTAAAAGAGGAAATACTAAAAGGCGATGTGAGCCACGAAAACGATTTCATTGCCCAAGCCCAAAAACTGGCCAATAAAAGCGAGGAGATAAAAGATATTGTGGGCAGGGAGATAAGGCAGGTAAACCGTTTGGCAAACAAACAGTACGCTTTATGATGAAATTGGAACGCCCCGCCGAAACACCCGAGTGCATCAGGGGAAAGGAGGCGGAACTTGGGGAGCGGTTCAGGCAAAGGCGCGTGGTGGATAGGGGTTGCGCTTTTAGTTGGGGCCAACACGAAAAAGTACCAAGAAACCACGGCTTACTGTTGTCCCTCAAAGAAATGACGACAGATCATTGTTCTTTTTGCGATGGCTACCCATTTGATATGAGCAAGGAGACCATCGAACATTTTCGCCCAAAGTCACTTTTCCCTGAACTTGCTTACACTTGGAACAATTTGTTCTATGCCTGCGATAGATGCCAAGAAGAAAAGGGAGAAAAGTTCGATGATTTATTGCTAAAACCCGATAGTACCGACTACACGTTTTCAAGATATTTTATGGTCGATTACCGCACTGGGGAACTTGCCCCCAATCCCACGGCATCCGATACCGACCAGCAAAGGGCCCAGATTACCATAGCTTGTTACGGGCTAAACATCGAAGCCAGAAATACCAGCCGCAGACGTACTATAAAGGAAATGGATAGGGTAAGGCGCGATGACGGCCAGTTAAGCCCACTTTATCTTGAAACGATTAACTATCGGTTTCTAGCTTTTGACCTCCCATAAAACACAAGCGGCAGCCCCAATCCGAAACCACCGCTTGTTTATCATTACCGATTAACGAATCAACCGATCAACTTACTACCGATTCACCACTACCTTATCCATGTACCACGTAGCACCGCTGCGGATGCGCACGATATAGAGGCCGCTCGGCAGTGCGGTGGCATCCATGTTCGCCTGCGGAAGGGGGGCATGGTTGTACGATAGCACTTTCCTGCCTGCCAAGTCGTACAATTCCACCTGCTCCACGGGCAGGCCGCCGAGGTTTACGGATAGCAGCCCCGTGGTCGGGTTCGGGAAGACGTGTACGGGTACTTGGGCCGTTTCTTTGATGCCCACCGTGCGTTGCGTGGCCACGGTGTTGGTGTAGATGGGCGGGTTGAAATCGAAGTAGATGGCGGCTTGGTTGGTTATTTCCTCCAACGCCTGCTTGTCCTTCACCTCAATGTCGAACTCTATAAAGCCGTGGCTCATCGGCTCGTTCACGTTGCTGTCCGGCAGCAATATGTTGTTGAACACGAAGTGCACGATGCCGCCTTCGTGGAACTCGATATCCACGTTGTGGCTGGCGGCAATAAAGCGGAACGTGCCCAAATCCAAATGCCCGTCAATCGTGTCCCTTACCACCACGGTAAAGGCCGTGTCGGTGCCCGTGTTCTGGAAACGGATAAGGTAGCGCAGCAGTGTGTCTTCCACCGCCGCCGGGCCGTCTATGCTGCCGCCGTCGGTATCGAACACCTGCTTGTCGTTCGGGTCGTAGGAGCCCGTGATGGTGGTGGAGCAACTATAACTGTTATTTGCTGTGGCTTGGTCGGTTTGGTTGGTAATGGTGATGTTGCCGTTGTGCGTTACCATTTGGCCCATGTTTACCGTAGGCAGTGTGGGCACTTGTCCGTAAACATAGAAATGTTTACTCTGCTGCGGAGCGAGGCCGGTATAGCTAAAATGTACGGTGGTAGGGTTGTGGGTGGTGCTGTCTATGGTAATGCCAAATGCCGTGCTGTGGGATACGATGCCCGGGAAAACGCCGTCAAGCACAACGCTACCATGGCCAGTGGCGGTGGTAAACCCGTAGTTGTTGATAGTAATAAAAATGGTTTGCGTAAAACCGGGGCGCGCCACGCCGCAGCTCACGGTAATACCTACGTCGCTCATCACCGAGGTTTCTTTCGGGAACTCGATATTGGCAATGGCCGTGGTGTCCGTTACGTTGATGGTTACCGAATCGATGCCGCAAGCGTTGGTCAAGTTCGTCAGGTTGCCGTGGTTTGCCACTTTGGCTTGGTAGGTACCTGGCGCCAAGTAAACCTCCCAAGTACCGTTGGGTTGGGTATAGGCATAAGCTATGGAAATAAAATTGACCAATGCCCCGTGTACGCCGAAATCGGCGCCGGTATAGTCGCAGTCGGCATCGGTATCCAAATAAACCCGGCCGCTTACCTTGGCCAAGCAACTAACCGAGGAGGTAAGAAACTGGTGCCTTACCGCCGAGCAGCCGTTGGCATCGGTAATGGTAACGGTATAGCCGCCCGTGGCCAAGCCTGTAAGCGTATCGGCGGTAAGGCCATTGCTCCAAGTATAGGCATAGGGTGCTTGGCCCGTGAGGGGCAACGCATAAATGCTGCCGCCCTGCCCCGTAAGGCAATTGGATTGCGCCACAATGCCCGTAGACACGTTGAACGTGGCACTGGTTACGGTAAAGGTTTGAATAAAGGAACAACCAACGGCATCCGTAATTACTACGGTATAGGTTCCTATGGGCAATCCGGTAGCCATGTTGCCAGTAGCTGGCAAGCCGCCCCAATTGTAAGTAAAAGGCGGGTTGGTGCCGTTTACATAAATAGCCGCTGCACCGTCCCCGCCCGTTTGGCAGCTGGTGGGGGTAATCACCAAAGAGTCGATATTGAAG
>CAYYZT010000063.1:3211-12457 GCA_964476015.1 uncultured Chitinophaga sp. | reverse complement strand
TGCTCCACAGCTACATCCTACAGACTTTTACCAACCATTTTTGACCACATTGTCTAAATAAGTTAGTCTCAATACATTTTACTCCTCCGCAAACTGCAATTTGAGCAAATGGTTGTAAAGCCCGTCTTCGCGGGCGGCAAGTTCTGCGTGGGTGCCGCTTTCCTGTATCTGCCCCTCGTTGATTACAAAAATACGGTCCACCTTGCGGATGGTGCTCAGGCGGTGGGCAATAACGATGGAGGTGCGGCCTTTCATCAAGGTTTCCAAAGCCTGTTGCACCAATAACTCCGATTCCGCATCCAGCGAGCTGGTGGCTTCGTCCAATATCAATATGGCCGGGTCTTTCAAAACGGTACGGGCAATGGCGATGCGCTGCTTTTGGCCGCCGCTCAGCTTCACGCCGCGTTCGCCCACCACGGTATCCAATCCTTCGGGAAACTGGCTGATAAAATCCCAAGCATTGGCCTTCACGGCGGCATCCCGTATCTCCGCATCAGTGGCACCGGGTTTGCCATAGGCAATGTTTTCGCGGATGCTGCCGCCAAATAGCGTAATGTCCTGCGGCACGATGCCGATGTTGTAGCGAAGGTGCAGCAGGGCATAATCGTCAATATCCTTGTTGTTGATGCTGATGCGCCCGTTGCTGATGTGGTAGTAGCCCAACAGCAGTTGCGTAATGGTACTTTTTCCCGCGCCGCTGGGGCCTACCAAGGCTATCTTCTCGCCGTTTTTTATTTCGAAGCTGATGCCTTTCAGCACCTCTACATCCGGTCGGCTGGGATAGCGGAACTGCACCTTGTCGAACGCTATATGGCCGGATACAAGCTTTTGCAAATGCTGCCCGCCCGTTTTAAAATCCACTTCCGACGGCTCGTTGATGATTTCCAGCAAACGCTCCGTACCGCCGATGGTGCTCTGTATTTTGGCATACAGCTCGCCCATGCCGGCCAGTGCACCGCCCACAAAAATGGTGTATAGCACAAAGCCCATCAGTTGGTTCACCTCCATTTCGCCCTGCTGCACCAGCGTGGCACCGTACCACATTACCAAAATAATACCGCCGAACAACCCCAGTACCAACGCAGAAATAAACGCGCCTCGGTATTTGGCCAGTTGCAACGATACGTCGATTACCCCGCCCATGCTGCTGCGGTAACGGTTGCTCTCGTATTGCTCGTTGGTGAAGGCTTTTACGGTATTCACGGCGTGGAAGGTTTCGTCCACTACCGTGTTGGTCTCAGCCAAGGTATCTTGGGCTTTTTTGGATAGCCTGCGGATGAACTTGCCGAACACTACGAGGATAATCACGATTAACGGGAAGGTGGCCAGCATCAGGCCCGTAAGGGTAGGGGAGTACCACAACAGGAATATGGGCCCGATGGTGAGCGTGGCTATCTGCCTGAAAAATTCGGCCAACGATAACGATAGCGTTTCTTCCAGTTTGCTTACGTCGCTGGTAATGCGGCTGATAAGCTCGCCCACCCTTTTGTTCTCGAAAAAACCTACGGGAAGGCTAATGATGCGGTCGTAAATATCGGTGCGCACATCGGCGGTGGTTTTGGTGGTAACGTAATAAAACGCATACACCCGGCCGTAGGAAAAAATGGCCTGCACCACCAAGATGCTTATCAGCGCAATGATTACCTGCTCCAAGCTGCCGAAGTAGGCACTCTTGTCTTCGGCGGCGGCCACCAGTTCGCTAATCAGAAACGGCAGCAGCAGCGAGGCCAGTGTTGATACCACCAAAAACACGATGCCTGCGGCATACACGTACTTGTACGGCCCAATGTAGCGGAACACCCCAAGGGCGCGCTTTAGTTCGCTCCATTTGATGCGTTTCTTGGCGTTTTCGGTAGCGGACGAATCGATAGTGGACATGGGGCAAAGGTACTTTAATTGTACCTGCTATTGACGAGTGGCGGGCGTGGATATTTTTACACCCCCTCTCCACATCAATTAAAACTTGCCCTAAACTCCAAAGGGCTTTGGTTGGTCTTTGTTTTGAACAGCTTGCTGAAAGATTGCGAGTGTTCGAACCCTAGTTCGTAGGCAATCTCGCTCACGGTCAAATCGGTAGTGGTGAGTTTTTCCTTGGCTTTCCCAATCAGCTTCTCGTGTATATGCTGTTGGGTCGATTGCCCTGTGAGTTGTTTCAGCATACTACCCAAATATTTACTGGAAATGTTCAGCGTGTCGGCCACGTATTGCACGGTGGGCAACCCTTTGGAAAGCAGTGCCTTGTTGTTGAAGTAATCGTTTAGCACGGCTTCCAACCGCTCCAAGATTTTGTGGTTGGTTATTTTCCGGGTAATAAACTGGCGCTCGTAAAATCTTTGGGCGTAGGTGAACATAAGCTCTAGTTGGGCAATGATGACATCTTGGCTGAACTTGTCGATATTGGCATTGTATTCCTGCCTGATGTTCTCGATAATGCCGTGCATCATGGTTTCTTCTTTTTCCGATAGAAACAGGGCCTCGTTGGTGGCATAGCCAAAGTACTCGTACTGCTTTATCTTTTTGGCAAGCGGAGAGCCCCATAAAAAATCGGGGTGGATAAACATCATCCAGCCTTTCAGGTTGGGCGGTACCCCGCCTTCTTCGCCGCGCAATATTTGCCCGGGCGACATAAATGCCATCAACCCTTCATCGAAATCATACTTCTGCTGCCCATACAGCAGGTTGTCGCAGCCCCTTTTCAGCGAAATCACATAGAAATCGAAAACGACGGCGTTCACCTCTGCCTGGTTTTCAATCCTCGAAACATCGATAATACTGATAAGAGGATGGTTGGGCTTTTCAAACCCAGCCAAGCGATGGGCTTCCGTTATGGATTTAATACGAAATGGATTGGTGTTCGGCATGATATAAGGTTACTTTAAAACTTAAGCGGATACTTCAGCCATATCAACAGCAGCGGTAGTGCTAGGAAAGGGATTTCTATCAACGCGATTTTGTAATCGCCCGCATGCAACGATAAGGCCATTATCAAAACAATGGTAACGGCATTCAATATGTTTGCCACCAAAAAAGTCTGCGGGAAAAACAGCATCAGGCCGATAAGGATGGAAAGTGCCCCGAAATAGGGCGTCATGGTTTTGGTGATGCCAAGGTTTTCCATCATTTTGGTTTGCTCGGCATTGGCTGGTTGAAACGCATCCCATCCGTGTTTGATACTGAGGAACGCCGATGCCAACAGGAGTATGATGCCCACGATTTTCATAAATTGTTGTTTTAAGTGTTACTGAATCCTTTTAAACTTCATGGTTTTGCCCAGCAGCGAGATGCCCACATAGCCCCTGAAGTGTAGTTCGTCCGCGCTTTTCAATGTGGCCTTCAAGCTATAGGTGCTGCCATCGCTTGGGTTGTACAGTTTTCCTCCCGTGTATTCGCCGTTTTCGTACTTTAGGTTGGTAATGTTCACAATGCCTTCCCTTGAGCGGCTTTGCAGTTCTTTGTCAGGGTTGTTGAAATCCTTCTTCGGGGTCTTGCCGTCGGCCTCGTACATATTGGAGGCCCACAGGAGTTTCCCGAAATACCGGTCGCCCGATTTAAAGATTTCAAACCTCAAACCTACTTCCGCGCCCACGCTTTCCCAAACGCCGATAATTTTATCGGCTGGCTGCTGCGCAAAAGATACGAAAGAAATCAGCAACATTACTGTTGTAATATATAGCATCTTCATTGTTGGCTGTTTTTATTATGCTCCTTGATTTTTATAAACTCCCTATGGCCAAATTTTAGCAGCAAACCAGGGGCAATCCTGCTGGCTATTTTTATTACGCTTATCAAAAACGGCTTCAGTTCCTTTTTGTCTTTAAGCATTCCTTTGATGGCTACGCCCACCATTTGCTCCACGCCCATCATCATGCTCGGGTTTGGCGCAACCGCCCAATCGTTTTGCAAATTGGTGTTCACGCCCGGGGGTATCATCTCGAATACTTTCACGTTCGTGTCTTCCAGTTGTAGCCTCAGCGCTTGTGTATAGGCCCGTACCCCGGCTTTGGTGGCGCTGTAAATGGGTGCCGCGGAGTAAGTCATGAAGGCAATGCCCGACGATACGTTCACAATCGCCGCCGATTTTTTCCGGGTAAGGTGCGGCAGAAACTGATGTACCATCTGTATGGTGCCTGAAAGGTTGGTGGCAATCTCACGGTTTACGTTCTCCAAATCCAACGTGGTATCCTGCAAATCAATCAGGCGCATCAATCCGGCGTTGTTGATGAGGATGTTTAGGTCGGGAAACTGTTGGGTAACGTCGTTATATAGCCGTTCGATGTCTTTCGGGTTGCTCACATCGCTTTGGAAGGTATGTATTTTCGGAAACAACCTCTTGGTTTCGTTCAATGCATCCAGTTTGCGGCCCGTAACTATAATCTTTGCCCCAATTTCGGTAAGTTGTTTCACCAGCTCCAAGCCAATGCCACTGGTGCCGCCCGTAATGAGTATGGTACTGTTTTTCAAATCCATCTTGTTATTGCTTTTTGTTGATACAAAGTTCGGCAGCAAACAAAAGACGGATGTATCCAAAAGTCCGGTTGTTGTATCCAAAAGGACGTTTGTTGGGACAAATTGATGCATCAAGGCTCTTTTGTCAAAACCATATCAACGGCACCCACCCGTTAAAAGCCTTATTATAGCCAGCCCCTTTACGCAATCGATAGATATGTACTACCTTTACGCCCCGAAACCAAAACCTTCCCGTTGGGAAAACCCCGTAATATTATCCTGTTGGTAGTCGACAGCCTGCGCCACGATTCGGTGTATGGACAGCAGGTTCCGTTGCCGTATTTCGAGCAGGCAGGCATCCAGTTCTCGTCGGCCCGCTCGGCTGCCTGTTGGACGTTGCCGGCCACCACCAGCCTTTTTACTGGCCTTATGCCACATGAGCACGGTGCCACGGCCCAAACGCGGGGTTTCCATGCGCATTTGCCTACTATGGCAGAGCAGTTGAAGGCACAAGGGTATAATACTTATCAATGCACGGGCAACATTGTTACCACGCATTTGTTTGGGTTGGATAGGGGCTTTGACGAGGTGCACCGCATTTGGAAACACGCCAAGCCCAAGTACCCAACCTTGTTGCAGATAGCGTTGCAGGTGGGCAAGCCACGGGTGCGCAAGGTGCTGTTGAGTAAGGATTTTATGTTCCAGCGTATCGCGGAGGATTTTGGGGTGGGCGTATCTTGGTCGCAAGCGTTGTATAATGACAGCTTTGACTACGTTCGGCAAAAGATGAGGGAGAACGAGGCCAAGGGCGAGGGTTCATTTTTCTTTATAAACCTGATGGAAGCACACTTTCCTTACCACGTGGGCGAGAAGTTTGCTCTTACCGCCCCAGGCCTGTGGGGCAAGGTGCGCGAATCGGTGGGGCTGTTCCATACCCTCAACCAAACCATGCTGAAAACGGGCAAGCCCGCCATACCTGCCGATGTAGAGGCTTTGCTGCGCGAAAGGCAGAAGAAGGGCTGGGCCATGCTGGCGCAGCCGGTAAACGATTTCATCAAAGAAATGCACCAAGACAAGGATAACTTGGTGGTGTTTACCAGCGACCACGGCGACAATTTTGGCGACCAAGGATGGAGCTACCACTTTAGCAACGTAACCGATGGCGGCAACCGCGTACCGCTTACTTGGTTTGGGCACGACCACCACGCACCTGCCAAAATGGACCATCTGTTGAGCTCGCGCTTTGCACACAACGATATTCTGCGCGCGGCGGGCATTGCCAACGATGCGCCGTCGTTGTTCGAAGAGCGGGCCGATACGCTACCGCTGTTGCAGAGCTTTTGGTACAACAACGATAACAAAACCCAAGACCAATTTAAATACAACCAGCTTTGCTTTATAGAGGGCAACGACCGATACGTGTACCGCGACGACGTGAACAAGCGTTTTCGCTGGATGCATGCGCCCGTTACCGAGGCGGGGCCGGAGGAAGCGGTGTTTCAAGACGTGGTGGAAACAGGTTTCGACCCTATCGAGGCCACCGTGGCCGATGCCGAGCGCAAAGCATATTTACGAAAGTCGTTCAGCGAGTTTAAAACGTTTTCCGACGGTTTGGTCAAAGGAAACAAGAAAAAATAGTCCACAGACCACAGTCGACGGTCCACGGATAATGGAAATGTTTTTACTTATAATCCGCCCGTCTGCCAGAAAAGATACCCGTACACTACAAAACGTACTGCCAATGGGCTGGCCCAAAGCAAATAAGAACGGAACGGGAAGCCCAACGCGCCAGAGATAAGGCTGATGGTAGCTGAGGGCAGTGGCGTAACGGCTGCCATCAAAATAATAATACCACCGTATTTTTGGTACAAAGCAATATTGGCGGCAAACTTGGGCCGCGCCGTAAGGCGGTGTATCACGTCTATTTTGTCCAACAGGCGGCCAATGTAAAAGGCCACTACGCCGCCTACGTAGGATATAGCCGTCATGATGCCGATGTGCATCCAAAAGATTTTTAACCCTTGGCTCTTATATATTTCCATGATGATTTCCGGCGGCACTAGGCCAGTGGTAATCTCTGAAAGGAAAAAGATGGTGTATATAAGCTCTGTTTGGCCCTGAAGCCCTTGCAATATTCTATCGTAGTCATCGAACAAAAAATTGCGCAACCCGATAAAAACGAGGATAATAAAAGCAAAGCCCAGCAACCCCCGAAAGAGGTTGACAAGGATAAAGCGCAATAATTCTTTGCGGTGTTGGCTCATTTGTTTATTTGATAACGCCCAGCTTTTTGCCCGCCTTGGTAAAGGCGGCTATGGCTTGGTCGAGATGTTTACGTTCGTGTGCCGCCGAAAGTTGTACCCTGATACGGGCCTGCCCTTTCGGCACCACGGGGAAGTAGAACCCGATAACATAGATGCCGTCTTCCAGCACAGCTTCCGCCATTTGTTGCGATAGCTTGGCATCGTACAACATAATCGGTACTATCGGGTGCTCTCCTGGTTTAATGTCGAATCCGGCCGCCGTCATATTGTCGCGGAAGTAGCGGGTGTTTTCTTCCAGCTTGTCCCTCAAGGCGGTAGTTTTGCTCAGCATGTCCAGCACGGCTATAGAAGCTCCGGTAATAGAGGGTGCCAAGGTATTGCTGAACAGGTACGGACGGGACCGTTGGCGCAGCAAATCCACTATTTCCTTACGGCCGCTGGTAAAACCGCCCGATGCACCGCCCAAGGCTTTGCCAAGGGTGCCGGTAATAATGTCGATGCGGCCCATTACGTTGCAGTGCTCGTGCGTGCCGCGGCCTGTTTTGCCTACAAAACCGCTGGCATGGCTCTCGTCTACCATTACCAAAGCATTGTATTTATCGGCCAAGTCGCATATCTCGTCTAGCTTTGCAATAGTACCGTCCATGCTGAACACGCCATCCGTAACTATAACACGGAAACGCTGAGATTGGCTCTCTTGCAGCCGTTGTTCCAGTTCGGCCATATCGTTGTGCTTGTAGCGGTAGCGCACCGCCTTGCACAGG
This sequence comes from uncultured Chitinophaga sp., assembly GCA_964476015.1. GTDB lineage: Bacteria > Bacteroidota > Bacteroidia > Chitinophagales > CAIOSU01 > CAIOSU01. The sequence continues at coordinate 4,983 of CAYYZT010000063.1, read as the reverse complement.
CGCACGCCGTCGATGATCGAGGCGTGGTTCAGCTCGTCGGAAATGATGGCATCCTGCTCGCCCAACAGCGGCTCAAAAACCCCGCCGTTGGCATCGAAAGCAGCGGCATAGAGGATGGTGTCTTCCGTGCCCAAAAATTCGGCAATCTTGGCTTCCAGTTGCTTGTGTATATCCTGCGTGCCGCAGATAAACCGCACGCTCGACAGGCCATAGCCGCGCTCGTCAATGGTTTGGTGCGCGGCGGCTATTACCTCTGCGTGGCTGGAAAGGCCCAAATAGTTGTTCGCGCAAAAATTGATTACCTCGCGGCCATCTTGCAATTTGATAACGGCCCCTTGCGGAGAAGCGATAATGCGTTCGCTTTTATACAGCCCCGCCTCGCGGATGCCATCCAGTTCCTGTTGCAGATGTTGTTTGAAATCGCCGTACATAGCTCACTTTGGTTCGATGCTGCAAGATAGGGGAAATTTTTGGAGGATGGGGCAGGGCGTATGTTAAACCATGGAGAACACGGAGCAATCACGGAAGTGTTCCGTGCCTTTTCCGTGCATTCCGTGGTTGATTTTTTCACACCTCCCAAGCCACCAAGCCTTTCACTTGCTCCACGCTCAAAGGCTTTATCTGTTTCAATTCGGCGGAAGGGGCATAGGCGTTTTGGAGGTAATCCAAAGCGGGCTGTATCCAAACTTTGCTCTCGTTGTCTAGGTTTTCTATCAGCAGGGAGATTTGATACAGCGAGGTCAGTTTCTCAAAGAATGTTTTGGCATTGGCTTCCATCTCTTCCTGTTCTTGCCCTTTCAGTTGCTCGCCAAACACGGCCAGTTGTTTGAGGTGGGTGGAAAGGAAAGCCGCATGTTCCGGATGCTTTTTGGCCGTGTTGCTTATCTCTTCAAACAATACGGGCAGTCCGTTCGATTTCCATACCGCCCGCAGCATATCCAGGATGATGATGTTACCGGAGCCTTCCCAAATGGGCAGCACCATCATGTCGCGCATCAGTTTGGGCATCACTTGGTCTTCAATATAGCCTAGGCCGCCCATCAGCTCCATGCTCTCGCGCACGATGTACACGCCCTTCTCGGCGCTCCATTTTTTGGTCATGGGGTTGATGATGCGGAACAATTGCGCTTCGCGCTCGTCGCCCGCATCGGTCAGGTCCAGTGCTTTCACGGCACGCCAAGTAAGATAGAAGTTGGCCGCATTCAGTGCGCCCAGCTCCGTCAGTTTGGTACGGATAAGCGCATGTTCAATGGCCGTTTTGCCGAACGTTTTACGGGCGTTCAAAAACTGGTACGCTTCAATCAACGCCCTGCGCGAGCAGCTCAACGCTGCCACGGAGTTGTACAGGCGGCTCAGGTTCACCATTTCTATCATTACCTTAAAGCCTTGAAACTCGTCGCCTACCAAGGTGCCTTGGGTATCGGTAAGGTAGGTTTCGGCACTGGCCATGGAGCGCACGCCCAGCTTGTCTTTCAGTCGGATAACCTCGATGGGGTTGCGCTCGCCGTTGGGCAGGTTTTTCTCCACCATAAAAATGGAAAGCCCCTTGGTGCCTTTCACTTCCGCATCGGTGCGGGCAAGCGCAAAGATGATATCCGCGTTGGCGTTGCTGCAAAACCACTTCTCGCCGTTCAGCAGGTAAGTGCTGCCTTCTTTGTGGGTGGCGGTGGTAATGCTGGCCCCCACGTCGCTGCCGCCGGTTTTTTCGGTAAGGTACATGGCGCCGGTGTATAGTTCGGCGGCGTTGTCGGTATAGATGTGCGGCAACAGGC
>CAYYZT010000063.1:0-3201 GCA_964476015.1 uncultured Chitinophaga sp. | reverse complement strand
CAACAGGCGGGCCTTGTCCGCTTCGGTACAGAACAGGTCGATGAGCCTTGCCACGCCGTCGGTCATGCACAGAGGGCAGTATTGGCCGCTCTCGCTCATGGCATACAGGTAGCCCGAGGCAAACCCCAGGCGGTGTCCCTCATGGCCAAATTGACCGCGCAGGCTAGGCTCCCATTTCACTCGGAACATTTCCGATTTTACGGCTATGTCCATCAACTCCCAATAGCTCGGATGGAATTTGATTTCGTTGATGGTTTCCCCAAAAGCGTTTCGCTTTATCAGCACCGGGCCTTCTTTATCCGCCGTGAGCGAAAGCTCGTTCATAGGGCCAGCCGCTTGTTTGCCGATGTATTGCAGCTTATCCTGCATATACGCCAACCCTTCCGCAGAAACATGCTTGCCCACATAGTGCTTCAATATGCGGTCGCTCTCGAAAAAATTTTCGCTCGCTTTATAATCGTGCAGCACCTTGTTTTTTTCTACGGGGTAGCGGTCGGTTTTATGCGTGGTAATGCTCATGTTCTCAAAAGCTTTTCTATCCTAAAGATAAGGGATAAACAGGGGCTGGCCAATCAGGCCATACAAAATATAAGGAGGTGGGGATTTTTGTGAATAAAATTATTATTTTAGTATCGTCTAAAAATTATTTTTGTGAGGTTGATATTTTTTATGTCGTGGGCTTTAACTTGGGCTGTTGGGTGGGCCGATGCCCAAACCATCAGCGGCACCGTAACCAGCAGTGGTACTGTGTTGGAGTCAGCCAACTTGGGCTTGCAAGGTACTTCCTTAGGTGCTTCCACCGACAGCAAAGGCCATTATCAAATCCAACAAGTGCCTTTAGGCCAATATGAAATAGTTGCCTCTTTACTTGGCTACGAAACACAAACGAAGAGAGTAACCCTCACGGCTGAAAAACCGAACGCCACCGTGAATTTCAGCTTGCAACCCGCCGCTGCTTTGCAAGAGGTGGTGATTTCGGGCACCATGAAGGAAGTAAGCAAAATGGAAAGCCCGGTACCGGTGGAAGTATATTCCGCCAAGTTTTTCGAGGCCAATGTGTGCCCCTCCATATTCGAGTCGTTGCAAAACGTAAACGGCGTGCGGCCACAGCTTAACTGCAACGTGTGCAACACGGGCGACATCCACATCAACGGGTTGGAAGGCCCGTATACTATGGTAATGATTGACGGTATGCCCATAGTAAGCGGCCTCTCCACGGTATATGGCCTTACGGGCATACCGCAAAGCTTGATAGAGCGGGTGGAGATAGTAAAAGGCCCAGCATCCACGCTCTATGGCTCGGAGGCGGTGGGCGGGCTCATCAACATCATTACCAAAAAGCCCAATGCCGCACCGCTTTTTTCCGCCGACGTGTTTGCCACCTCTTGGGGCGAGGTGAACACGGATGTGGGCGTGCGCTGGAAAGCGGGCGAAAAGGTACACTCGCTGTTGGGTGTAAACTACTTTAACTATCAAATCCCCATCGATCGCAACGGCGACGGCTTTACCGACCTTACACTGCAAAACCGTATTTCCGTGTTCAACAAATGGAGCGTGCAGCGAAAAAACAACCGCCAGTTTTCCATTGCCGGACGGTACGTGTATGAAGACCGCTGGGGCGGGCAAACCAACTGGGAACGCCAGTTTCGCGGTGGCGACAGCATTTATGCGGAGAGCATCTACACCAGTAGGTGGGAGGTGTTCGGTATTTACCAATTGCCCGTGAAAGAAACCATCAACCTGCAAATAAGTGCCAACGGGCACCGGCAAGATTCATACTACGGTACTACTTCTTACAATGCCAGCCAATACATTGCTTTCGGGCAGCTTACTTGGCACAAGTCTATCGGCAGGCGGCAAGAAATGTTGGTGGGCAGCACTTTGCGTTACACTTATTACAACGACAACACCCCCGCCACGGCGGAACTGGATGCCACCGACGAGCCTTCCGTTACCTATTTGCCGGGATTGTTTGTGCAGGATGAAATCGCCCTCAACGAACAGCATAAACTGCTCGTGGGACTGCGGTACGATTACAACAGCTTGCATGGCAATATATTTACCCCTCGTCTCAACTATAAATGGACTTCGCCCGATAAACAAAACGTATTGCGTATCGGTGTGGGAAACGGCTACCGCGTAGCCAACGTGTTTACCGAAGACCACGCTGCCCTTACAGGGGCACGGGAAGTGGCGTTTGCCAGCGAGTTGAAACCAGAAACATCATGGAACGGGAATGTGAACTATGTGCGGAAAATATACAGCCGCAAAGGCGTGTTTGTGGGCATCGATGCCTCGGCGTGGTACACGTATTTCAGCAACCGCATTCTACCGGATTATGACAGCAACCCCAACCAGATTATTTACGACAACCTACATGGTTTTTCCCAATCCACGGGCGTATCGGTAAACGTGGATGTATCGTATAAAGGTTTGACGGGCTTGGCAGGCTTTACCGCTATGGACGTAAGCATCCGCGAAAACGGCCAACGTACGCGCCAAATGCTTACCGAACGCTTTACGGGTGTTTGGAACGTGGGCTATACCTTCACCAAAATCAACCTTACCATCGACTACACTGGCAACCTTTACGGCCCTATGCGGTTGCCCCTGCTGGGCCCGCTGGACGACAGGCCCGCCTATTCGCCATGGTTCAGCATCCAGAATATACAACTAACCAAACGGTTCCGGAAAGGCTGGGAAATATATGGCGGCATCAAAAACCTGCTCAACTATACCCCGCCCGCCAACAGCATAGCCCGTGCGCACGACCCGTTTGACAGAGAAGTACAATTCGATGCCCAAGGCCAGGTAGTGCCCATGCCCGAAAACCCTAATGCCCTAACCTTTGACCCCAGCTACGTGTTTGCCAGCAACCAAGGCATCAGGGGTTTTATGGGGGTGCGGTATGTGTTGCGGAAATAGCTTAAATATACTTGCGAGCCGAACATTCCTTATATTAGTACAACCTGTACTCGCAACCCGTAACCCGTAACCCTTATGATTACCCGCCCTTTCAACATCAAACAATGGATTGAAGATAACCGCCACTTGCTAAAACCGCCTGTGGGCAACCAGCAGGTGTTTAAGGCCAACGATGATTTTATAGTAATGGTGGTGGGCGGCCCCAACAACCGCAAGGACTACCACTGGGAGGAGGGCGAGGAGATCCGTCACCTGCACACCGGCGTGCGCTCGCCA
>CAYYZT010000062.1:2975-12465 GCA_964476015.1 uncultured Chitinophaga sp. | reverse complement strand
CACGGGCTATAGCTTATTGGCCACCCCAGAGGCCGATATTGCTTGGAACGGTACGACCCTGATATTGCTGCCCAAAATGGCCTCTGCCGAAAACGGACCGTTGCTAACCAGCATCTTCACCAAAAAAGAAAAGGAACAATCGGTAGTGGGCCAGCCGGGCTTTAAATCGTACTACAAAAACAGCAAGGACATTAGCGGCTGGGTGGGCCTCGGTTTCCTGAAATCGGTAGCCGATGTGGCCAAAATGCTTTCGCCCAACAGCGTGAAAGACGGGGAAATGGCCGAATTGCAAAAGCAAATGGAACAGTTGAAGGATGCCAGTTTCCAGTTCCACGTTACTTTTAAAGACGATGAAATTTATACCGAGTACCTTACCGAGCTGCCCGAGGAACTGAGGAAGGCTTACGGTAGCGAGGAAATGTTGCGCGACGGCAGCCCCGATAAAATCAGTGCCTTGATTACGGGCAACGAGCTGGGCTTGATGGCTTTTTCCATCAACCTGCAAAGCTATCTTAAAACCATTGCCAACAACCCTGCCATCACGGGCGAAACCAAAGAGAGCATTTCCAGCTATCTGGCTATTGCCCAGCAGTTTATCGCGCCGTTCGACGGCGATTTGCTGATTGCCGTAACGGATGTGAAGGAGATAGAGAAAACCGTGACCGAACAAGTGCCCGTGGAAGATGATGACCTGACCGCCAGCACCGAGAAAGACCTTGAGGAGTGGGACTGGGACATGGAGTACCGCGATACCACTTACACCAAGAAAGAGACCCTGCCTGTGTTTTTGGCCGCCACCACGTTGAACGACGAATCGTTCGGGTTCTTGGGCATGATGCTGGGCAAGGACAAGCCCACCAGCGGCAAGGTAAAAACCACGGATTTGGGCGGTTGGGAAATATATACCACCATTAAAGATAAGGTACTGATTATCAGCAATGATAAAGCCACAGTGGAAGCCATCAACGCGGGCACTTTCAAAGGCAATGGCGGTAGCATGATGGCCAAGGGCGCCAGCGAACACGGCATGTACGTATTTGCCAACCTGGACTTGAGTAAATACCCCCAAATAGTGCGCGATGCCGTAACGGCTGGGGCCAACAATCCTGAAACACAGGCTGTTGTACAGTTCTTCGGTATGCTCGACCATGTGGAAGCTTACAACAAAGAGGATTTTTCGGCGGTGCTGCGGTTGAAACTGAAGTCGAAAGGCCAAAACAGCCTTTACACCATTATCGAATCTGCCGGAAACACTGCCTATCAGTTGGGAGCGTTCAATTAACCGCAATTATACCTCAAAATATGTCGCAAAAAAGCCGCACTACCTCAATAGTGCGGCTTTTTATCATAAAAATGCCTCAAAAAAATGTCGCAATAGCTCAAAATTGAGACATATTAGAGGGCTGCCTCGTAATATTCGGCTACTTTTTTCCAGTTTACCACATTCCAAAAAGCACCAATATAATCAGGGCGACGGTTTTGGTAGTTGAGGTAATAAGCATGCTCCCAAACGTCCAAACCCAGTATTGGCGTACCTTTTACGTCGGCAATATCCATAAGGGGGTTGTCTTGGTTGGGGCTGCTGGTTACTTTTAGCTGTCCGTTGGCCACTACCAGCCATGCCCAACCCGAGCCAAAGCGAGTGGCGGCGGCATTATTGAACTCCTCCTTGAATTTTTCGAACGAACCAAAGGCTTGGTTGATGGCTTCGGCAAGGGCTCCGGTTGGCGTGCCGCCTGCATTTGGGGCCAAAATGGTCCAGAAAAGGTTGTGGTTGTAGTAGCCACCGCCGTTGTTGCGAACCGCAGCCGGAAACTGGGAGATATTGGCCAGTATGTCCTCTATGCTACGGTCGGCATTGGCAGTGCCTTCCAGGGCTTTGTTAAGGTTGGTGGTGTAGGCGGCGTGGTGCTTGCCATGGTGTATTTCCATGGTTTTGGCATCTATATGCGGCTCCAAAGCATTGAAGGCGTAGGGTAAATCAGGTAATTGAAAAGCCATAGTATATTGGTTTTAATAGGGGTGATTGAAGAAGTTTAGGTTTCAAATATAGGGTAATTGGCATTACGGTATGCCTAAAGATGGTCGGGCATTACAAAATTTAACCCCCAAAAAGCCTAATTTTACTTTCACATCCATGGCCAAACCATGACCCCAGCACCCGAAGACATCCCGTTGAAAGATGACCCCACCGCCGAACAGCGCAAGCATGACCACATAGCACTGGCCTTCGAAAGCCGTGTGCCCGGCGGCGAAATTGACCACCGCTTCTACTACGAACCGTTGGTGGCCGCCCATCCTAAAACGTTGCCTACCAAGCAGTTTCTAGGAAAAACCATGCAGGCCCCCATTTGGATAAGCAGCATGACGGGCGGCACAGCTATGGCGGGCACCATCAACCGCAATCTGGCGCAGGCCTGTGCGGAGTTCGGTTTGGGCATGGGGCTAGGCTCCTGCCGGGTGTTGTTGGAAAGCGACCAGTTTTTCGAGGATTTCAACCTGCGGCCTACTATTGGCTACAGCCAACCGTTCTACGCCAATCTGGGCATTGCCCAAGTGGAGCAATTGCTTTCCAGAAGGGAAGGCGAAAAGATACAGCGGCTGGTAGAGAAGCTGCAAGCCGATGGCCTGTTTGTCCACGTAAACCCCTTACAGGAGTGGCTACAGCCCGAGGGTGATGCCATTGTACGGCCCCCTTTGGAAACCATACAGCAGTGCTTGGAGCTGGGGGTGAAAATAATTGTAAAGGAAGTGGGCCAAGGCATGGGGCCGGAAAGCTTGAAAGCCTTGCTGCAACTACCTTTGGCGGCTGTAGATTTTGCGGCGCACGGCGGCACCAACTTCTCCAAGCTGGAAATGTTGCGCGATAGCGGGCAAAAACAGCAACTATACGGCCAACTGGCCCATGTGGGCCATACTGCCGAGGAAATGGTGGACTTGGTAAACGGGCTGATAGCCATATTGGGCGAAAAGGCCAAGGTGCGGGAGTGTATCATTTCCGGCGGGGTGGGCAATTTTCTGGATGGCCATTTCCTGATGCACAAACTGCGCTGCAACAGCGTTTATGGTCAGGGTTCGGCCTTTCTGAAACATGCCCAAGGCGATTATGCACCCTTGCAAGAGTTTGTGCGCTACCAGATTGAGGGATTGAAAGTGGCAGAGGCTTATTTGAGGGTAAGATAATTGTCTGAATCAGAATTTACAGAATTGATGAATTTTAGGATTAGTTTTAACCAAGAACGGTTGAGGAGCATAGATAGAAATCGCCTCGTGTAACTTGGTTCTGGCCCTAATTCCTACTTACTATTTACTACTTACTCAAATGAAAGAAATAGAAGGTTTTTCGAAGCTGTCGAAGCAGGGTAAATTGGATTGGGTGGCAGATAGTTGCTTTGCCGACAGTGCCGCCGTAAAACAGGAGTTTAGCAACTACTGGAACCCAAACCCGGAGACCCAAAAACTGTTCGACGAGTTTTCGGAGAATACCATTACCAATTTCTACATGCCTTTCGGCGTAATGCCCAACGTGTTGCTGAACGACCGCATCTATACCGTGCCGATGGTGATAGAAGAAAGCTCCGTAGTGGCCGCAGCCAGCAACAGCGCCAAGTTTTGGCGCAGCAGGGGCGGTTTCCACGCTAGGGTGCTGGCCATGGAAAAAGTAGGCCAGGTACACTTTATTTGGCGTGGCGAGAAAAGGCGATTGTTGGAGTTCTTCAAACACCTGAAACCCATACTGAAACAAGACGCGGCGCACCTTACCGCCCGAATGGAAGAGCGCGGCGGCGGCATCTTGGATATCCAGTTGGTGGATATGACGGCTTACGAGAGCAACTATTTCCAGCTCAAGGGCCTATTCGATACTTGCGACTCCATGGGGGCCAACTTTATCAATTCCGTATTGGAAAGCTTTGCCGCCACTTTGCGCCGGGAGGCCAGCGTTTATGAGGGCTTTATTGGGAGCGAAAAGGATATCGAGGTCATCATGTCCATCCTCAGCAACTATACGCCCAACTGCATCGTTCGGGCTTGGGTAGAGTGCCCGGTGGAGCAATTGGGCACGTTCGACAACGGCACCATGGATGCCAACACCTTTGCTTGGCGATTTGCCCGTGGAGTAAGGGTGGCCCAAGTGGATACCTACCGCGCCACTACGCACAACAAGGGCATCTTCAACGGCATCGACTCCGTGATATTGGCCACAGGCAACGATTTCCGCGCCATTGAGGCTTGCGGGCACACCTATGCTTCGCGCAACGGCCGCTACGGCAGCCTTACCGACATCAGTTTGGAGGATTTGGAAAAGGGCTACTTCAAATATACCTTGGAAATACCGCTAGCTCTCGGCACCGTGGGCGGCCTCACCAGCCTGCACCCGTTGGTAAAGCGCGGGTTGGAAATGCTGGGCAACCCCAACGCCAACGAGCTGATGCAGATAGCGGCTACGGTGGGCTTGGCCAACAACTTTTCCGCCATACGCTCCTTGGTAACGGTGGGCATCCAAAAAGGGCATATGAAAATGCACCTGCTCAACATCCTTAAAACCATGGGGGCCAGCGAGCAGGAAGTAGAGAAAGCCAAGGTTTACTTTATCAAAAACGTGGTGTCCTATAGCAGTGTACGGGAGTTTTTAGAGCTGGCGCGGGAGGGGAAAGTGTAGATGAACCTAAGAAGCTTAAAATTTCGTTATCTTACCAAAGAGAAATTTAGCCATGTCTATACAAGAAATAAAAACACAGTTGCATCAAATAATCGAAAACTCAGATGATGCAAAGCTCTTAGAACAAATCATAAGGGTTATTGAACATGAATCAGGCACTAAACATACATTGGATTCCCTTACGCGACAACAACGTGAACGTTTAGAGCAATCATGGGAAGAAAGCAACGAGCCAGAAAAGTGCATACCACACAGCCAAGTAAAGGAGGAAGCGGCTAAATGGGGCAAATAATACTGATCTGGACTCCGAAAGCTAAGACGCGCTTCAAAGAAGTTTACGACTATTTGTTAGAGGAATGGTCTTATAGGGTCGCCAACAATTTCAAAGTACAAACGCTTCATCAAGTTGATTTGTTAGCCGCTTTTCCTGAGATGGGAATGGAGATGGAAGACAAGGAAGGACTTAGAAAATTATTGGTTTCTTCTCAAAATTATCTTCTATATAGATATACGTACGATACCATGTCATATTAGATATTATAGACACCAGACAGGAATCGCTTAATTAACCAAAGGGCCATCACGTCACGTCTCGCTAGCCTGCATCAACGTCAGCAAATCGCCTTCCAACGGCACGGCCTTGCCGGTTTTCACGTCCATCAATACCACCGTTACCGCGGCATCCACCACCGTTACGTCCGTACCTTTTAAAAACATGTGCTGGCGGATGGTAACGCTCTTGGTGCCGATGCGCTGTATGGTGTTCACTATGTTCAATACATCGCCCAGCTCGGCGGGTTTCTTGTAATCGATATTGATATTCACGATTACGAAGGCCAAACCCTTCGCTATCAGCCCCGCTTTCTCGAAAGGCTTATCGTAGGTCTGCCAGCGGGCTTCTTCCAGAAACTCTAGGTAGCGGGCGTTGTTTACATGGCGATAGAGGTCCAAGTGGTAGCCTCTTACGGTTATTTCGGTTATGTGGGACATGTTTTGGTCGATGGTCCATGGACGATAGACCATGGTTTTTGATGAACTTAAACATTACCAGCGCACTAATGCAGCCCCCCAAGTGAAGCCGCTGCCAAAAGCGGCAAAACAAACCAAATCGCCCTCTTTGATGCGCCCAGCTTGAAAAGCCTCGCTGAAGGCGATGGGAATGGAGGCGGCAGTGGTGTTGCCGTATTTTTGTATGTTGTTGTACACTTGGTGGTCCTTCAGCCCCAAATCGCCCTGCACGTGCTCGGCGATACGTAGGTTGGCTTGGTGCGGTATCAATAGGTCCAAATCGGCAATGGTCAATCCGTTATGGTCCAAAGCCTCTTTGATTACCTCTGGAAAACGCACGATGGCGTGCTTGAACACTAACCTACCGTTCATGTGCGGCAACATTTCGCCCTTTTCTATCATTTCGGCGGTAACACGCTGCTTGCGGTTGCTGCCGGGGTGTTCCAGCATCAGCTCCTCGGCAAACTCGCCATCGGAATGGATATGTGTCGACAAAATACCCTTGCCATCGTCCTCGGTAGCCTGTATCACCACGGCCGCCGCGCCGTCGCCGAATATCACGGCCATGTTGCGGCCACGGTCGCTCAGTTCCATTACGTTGCTCTGTATCTCGCCACAGGCCAACAGCACGTTTTTGTACATGCCCGATTTGATGTAGGCATCGGCCACCGAAAGGCCATAGATAAAGCCGGAGCATTGCTGGCGGATGTCAATAGCAGGGATGTTTTTAATACCCAAATGCCGCTGCATCAACACACCCGAACCGGGGAAGTTATAATCGGGGCTAAGGGTGGCGAAGATAATCAGGTCCACGTCTTGCGCGGTTATGCCCGCTTGTTGTAGGGCTATTTCGGCAGCCCTCGCGCCCATTTTGGAAACGGTATCGTGCCCCTCTTTGAAAAAACGCCTTTCCCTGATGCCGGTACGCTCAATAATCCATTCCGGCGTGGTATCCATGTAGCTCGTCAGCTCCTCGTTGGTTACCACCTGTTCGGGCACGTAATGCCCCACGCCTGTAATGCGTGCTCTTTTCATACGCTCACTTTGCTGGTTTCACTAATTAGCGGTTTCTTTATACAAGAACCACGGAGGGCTAATTTACCAACATTTCGGCTTAACAGTAAACTTATTTGGCTATGCACGAAAGGATTAACATACCCAGCGGTGCCCAATGGGAAGACGTGGTGGGCTATTCAAGGGCCGTTAAAATAGGCCCGTTGATAGAAATTAGCGGCACTACCGCTATCAATGGCGACACTATTGTAGGCGAGGACGACCCATACCGACAAACCCAATACATCATCGAGAAAACGGAACAGGTGCTGGCGCAACTGGGCGCGGGCTTAAAAGATGTGGTGCGAACGCGCATTTATGTGACCGATATTAACAAATGGGAACAGGTAGGCAAGGCGCACGGCGAGTTTTTCGGCACCATAAAACCTGCTACCTCTATGGTGGAAGTGAGCGCGCTGATAGACCACAGGATGTTGGTGGAAATTGAGTTTACCGCTTATGTGCCTTAGTGCTCCCCTATCTGAAAGTGAAAGCAGAATTATCCACGTTAGCGCTTTCACTGAATTAGAGCACCCTACGGGCGAACAGGAAACGTTTCTCCCAATAGCCCCAGCTAAGCGAGTTGGGGTCGTCAATAACAATGCCGTGGGAAGAAGAATGGATAAAAGACAAATGACCGTTTTTGTGGCTGTAAACCAAAGCCACGTGGTTGGTGCGGTAGCTGCCGTTCTTTCGGTAGCCGTAGAAAAGCAAGTCGCCGGGCTTGGCTTCTTTTAACCCTACGGGGGAGCCAACCTTGGACAGCTCCTGCGAGCTGCGCGGCAGGTTGATATCGAACTGCTTAAACACATAGCTCACAAACCCGGAGCAATCAAAACCCGTAGAAGGGTGGTATCCGGCGGCTCTATATGGCAAGCCCAAAAAAGAGCGGCTGTATTCCAAAATCTTGTCCACCAGCGAGCCATGCTTGCTTGGTGCGGGCTCTACCTTGGGCTTTTCGTTTTGTATGGGGCTTGCGCCAGCGGTAGTAATGTGGGTGTTGCCGCCTTTGGTGGGGTATAGCCAAGTATATTCCTCGGTAGTGTCTTTAAACACGGTGGCCAAGGTGCCGTAAAGTTTTTTGGCCTCGTCGCCGTTCTCGCGCAGCAGTTTTGGGCCGTATTGTAGGGCAGCTTTGTGTATCTGCTTTTGCTCCGCGGCAAATTTGGTTACTTTTTTGCCATAAAGCTTATACGCCAGTTGCAGCTGCTCCAAAGCCGCCATCAGGTCGGTGGGGTTGTTTCCGGCTTTGTATAATTGCCAGTGGCTTACCGCCGCGTACAGGGGAAACTGATATTGGTTGGGATATGCCGCAGTGTACTTTTGAGCTTTCTTTAAGCACTTTTCGTATACGCCTTTCTTGTACAATTCCTCCGTTTGCTCTGCCTCTTTTTGTTGGGCAAAAGCAGTAGTGGCAAGGCTTAGCAGCACTATTAACAGTATGTTTCTGTAATAGGTCATCAGGGCAAATATAAAAACGCTGGCCGAAAGACAAAAATTGTGGGTATTTTGCGTGATGGAAAATAAGCCGTCTTTTTCGGCAGTTATAGAGTAATATGGTCCGGTATCTTTTTCTTTTCGTTGCCTTTGCGTTCTTGGTTTCTTGCGATAAAAACCAACAGGAGTTTCCCGTGGAGTACCGCGTGAACGTACAGAATATTTGGGGCGTGGACAGCCACCCAACGGATTACCCCTCCAGGCCCCGCTTGGAGCCGTTTTTAGTAGTATCGCACCGCCCCACCACCAAACTGTTCGATTTGAGCCTGCCCGCTACCGAGGGCATCAAAAGCATGGCCGAGACGGGTTTTATGGTACAATTGGAGGATGAGGTGGACATACTGCGCGGTGGCGACCGGGCACTGGACCGTTCCTTGGGCGATAGGCTGGTGTTTTTTGAAACCAGCTCCGTGTTTTTGGGCTTCAACGAAACGCATACGCACCTTACCTTGGTAGCCCGCATCGGCCCCAGCCCCGATTGGTTTGTGGCCGCTTATGGCATCAACCTTAAACCCAACGAACAGTGGGTGGATACTTTGACCATATACCCCGGTGCGTACGATGCCGGTACCAACCTTGCCCAGACCTTTACCGCCGAAGCCATACCCGCCAACCCACGTATGCCGGTATCCGTTATCACTACCGTGCCTTTGGCCTACAACGGTGTAGTATCACCGTTGGCTAAAATAACCTTGGAGCGAATCAAATAGTTTGCCCTTGGCCAACCCCTCCCTACCCTTTTTGCGCACCGCATGTTTTAGGCAAATCGGATTGTTTGGGCTACCTTTACAGTGAGTAAAAAAGCACACTCCAATGGCAGTAAAGCTGCACGATATTAAGGGGCCAATAGCAGCGGAGCTCGATATTTTCGAGCAGCGGTTTCGGCAGGCCATGAAAAGCCGCGTGCCGATGCTTGACCGGGTAACGCACTACATCGTGCAGCGCAAAGGCAAGCAGATGCGCCCCATGTTTGTGTTGCTGAGTGCCAAATTGCACGGCGAGATTACCGAAAAAACCTACAATGCCGCCGCTTTGGTGGAACTGCTGCACACCGCCACCTTGGTGCACGACGACGTGGTGGACGATAGCCACAAACGCCGGGGCTTTTTTAGCGTAAACGCCCTTTGGAAAAACAAAGTGGCCGTATTGGTGGGCGATTACTTGTTAAGCAAGGGCCTATTGATTTCGCTTGACAACGACCATTTCGATTTGCTGAAAATAATGGCAGAGGCGGTACGCGAGATGAGCGAAGGCGAACTGCTGCAAATGGAA
>CAYYZT010000062.1:0-2965 GCA_964476015.1 uncultured Chitinophaga sp. | reverse complement strand
CTTCAACATCATCCGCCAAAAAACGGCCACGCTTATTGCCTCTGCCTGTGCTTGCGGCGCGGCATCGGCCACGGGCGATAAGGCTGCCATTGAAAAGGTGCGCCTCTTTGGCGAAAAGGTAGGCATCGCCTTCCAAATGAAGGATGACCTGTTTGACTACGGAAGCCACGAAATAGGCAAGCCCAAGGGCATCGACATTAAGGAGCGTAAAATGACCCTGCCCCTCATCTATGCCCTTAACAAAGCCACCCGTAGCGACAAGCGCCGCATCATCAACATAGTGAAAAACGAAAACCACCTGCCCCATAAGGTGGACGAAGTGATACAGTACGTGCGCGATAGCGGCGGCATACAATACACCGAGCGCATTATGGAGCAGTACAAGGAGGAAGCCCTGCAAATCCTCCTCACCTACCCGCCCACCGCCGTGCGCGACAGCTTGGAGGAGGTGATACGGTACACCACAGAAAGGAAGATATAACCCAACATACCGAGGGCATTGCCCCCGGCTATATTATGATGCCCCTTTGGGGCGTTCCGCTAGCAACTTAGCAATGGTTGATAATACTGGAGAGTAATCTCCTATCTTTCATAGCGATAGATTCTTTATTACCTCCAACCTTTCCTGTTCATTCTCCCTAAAATAGTTGTCGGTCGAGAGCAAACCGTGGGCTACCGTGGCAGATTCTTTTGCCGCGGGCTTGTCGCCCTTTAAATCGTGCAGCAAGGCCAGTTCTTCGTACACATAGCCGTCTTGCGGCAGTTGGTTGCGTTCATATTCTTCCTTCAACCGGGTTTGCAGGCGCAGGGCCTCATCCACATTGCCCAACGAGCGATGGGCGCGGGCCACGCACCATTTGGCTATCAAAATGGTTTTGAGCGAATGCTGGTGTACCGTGCGGAATACCAGTGCCCGCTCGAATATGTTGAGGGCTTTGGCAAAGTTGCCCATATCGTGGTAGGTCCACCCGGTGTTGTTGTACAAGCTGCCCAACCACTGCATGGCACTGGGGTCTATGGCCGTTTCGGCGTAGCGTATGGCCGCTTCGTTCCATTGCAGTTGCACGGTGGGGTTGTGCTCCGCTATGGCCAGCATATGGGCCGCATCCACGGCATAGTAGTCCAGTTCTTCCCGTTTCGCCATTTCCCAAGCCTTTAGGAAAAGCTCCTTGGCGCGGTATCGCTCGTTGGCACTGTTATATGCCCGCCCCCGTTCCAACAGGTAGCGCACATGTACCAGCGGGTACTGCTGTAGCGGCAGCCCTTCCACTTGGTTAAGCGTGTCGTGCGCCTCGGCAAACATTTTGCGCAGGCTATAGGTGCGGGCTATTTGGGTAAGCAGCTCGCCTTGGTAGTTTACGTTACCCTGGGCAATGGCCTCGGGCAGCAGTTCGCGAAACCGCTGTTCCGTGGCGGCGGGGTCTGTATAGTTCCACAGCTTGTTTATGTCTGGTAGCGGGGTTTTGGTCTGTATATCCATGGTTGCGGGTTTCTTATAACAATTTAAGAAAAAAATTAAACAAAAAAGCCCCAACCGTAAGGTCGAGGCTTTGTATATTTTGTTGGAAAAGAACCGATTATTCGATAACGGCACTGATGCCGCGGTCGTTCAAGGCCGTTTTCATGGGATATAGTTTATCAAAATGCCCTTGGCGCACCGAGGCCCGGCCTTTGAAGTGTACAATCATGGCACATTGCTCGGCCTGTTCCTCGGTATGGCTACAAATGTCTACCAACGAGTCGATAACGTGGTCGAAGGTATTCACGTCGTCGTTGTACACGATAAGCGTTTTTTCTTCTACCAACACGGCTACGCGGTCTACCGCTTCTTCGGTCAGTACATCTTCACGGTATTGGTGATTGGCCATTTTCGTAAGGTTTTAACTAAAATACTGAAACGGTTTTAAAAAAACCAAATTTCCAGGCACCTAGCGTGTCAAATTATTGTAAAGAGAGCTTGGTTGATAAAACACAAACACGTAACCGCAATCTGTCCGCATTCGTTCCGATTTCGGGCGGGTAAATCTTTTGTTACTTTTGCCTTTATGTTGAAAGCAATGATATATGGTGGCAAGGCCCTAACGGCAATAGTGTGGGCAGTGGGCATTTGGGCTTGGGCATCTGGCGAGGCTGGTTTCTTTGCCCAACTGATGCGCCTGTTGCTGCCGCTTACAGCAGGCGGGCATCTATTTTTGGCCGTAATGTTCTTTCTCTGGGGCCGCAAACTGGGCTTAGCCACGGTAGCCAACATCATCCAGATAATCTTCTTCGGCATGTTCCATGTGGCCGATGTGTGGCTGAAACGCGCCGAAGGCCAAAGCGGTAGATAGTTGGCTTACAAAATTCCCAATAACGGATTAACCAATCAACCATTTTCACTACATTTGCAACATTGTTGCAAAAATGAAGTGGTTAATCGGGATATTGCTTTGGTTGAATGTGCTTACGGTGCTAGCGCAACAGCCCGTAATGTATGAGGTGAAAGGCACCATCGTTTCTGCGGAAGACGGCCTGCCGATAACGGGCGTGAAGATATACCTGCACGAAACCAAGGTGGGCGTGGCTACCGACAGCAGTGGCCGTTTCAGTATCCCCAACGTTAAAAAAGGCAGCTACCACCTGCACATTACCATGCTCGGCTTCGAGCCGCAGGAGCTCACCATCAAGGTGGACGAAAAGCTCAAGGAGCTGCGCTACAGCCTTTACCCCACTTTTATCGAAATTGGCCGCGTAACGATAGAGAGCGATATGCTGAAAAGCGGCAAGAAGGAGCAATCGCTGAACGTAACCATTGCCGACGAGGAATATTTGCTGCGGAACTATGGCGGCTCGTTGCCCCAAACCTTGGAAAAGATACCGGGCGTAACGCTTATCGGCATGGGCACGGGCATTGCCAAGCCCGTTATACGTGGGCTATCGCTTAACCGGGTGATTGTAAATGACCACGGCATTAAAATGGAGGGCC
>CAYYZT010000061.1:6004-12603 GCA_964476015.1 uncultured Chitinophaga sp. | reverse complement strand
GTTGGAATCAGCGACGGTAACGAAAGGCAAAATCACCCCACCCAATGAATTGTTGACGCTAAAGCGGAAAGGCGAATAGCCGCCCGATACCGCAAACTCTATGCTCGGCTGGAAGGTATTGCCACAACCAAAACTGGTATCGGAGAAAGTGGCCGTAAGCGCACGGGCCTCCAATACTATACCGTTGCCCGTTACCAAACAACCATTGCGGTCGCGCACCTCGACGGTATAAGTGCCGGGGGGCACGTTGGCCAATATGGAATCGGTGATGGCATTGTTTACCCAATTATAGGTGTATGGCGAGGTGCCACCAAAAGGCGTGGCCACCAAACGCCCCCGTGGCGAACCCGTGCAGGGCACCGTATCGTCCACAATAAACACGTCCAACAGATTCGGCTCGAAAATGAAGAAGTTGGAATCGGCCAGTTCACAGCCATAGCGGTCTTGCACAATGATTTTATAAGTACCCGTAGCAAGACCTTGGATGGTATCGTTGGTTGTGGTATCGGTAAGGGCTTGGTCCAAATTGGTATAAATCAACGTAAACGGGCTGGTACCACCAGTAATGTTCGGGGCAATCCATCCATCGTCTTGGCCAAAGCAGGTAATGCCTTTCAAATTGTTCGCCCCTACGGTAAAGCCAAATGGTTGGCTGCGGTTGGAGCTATCTGGCAATATCACTTCCATGGTGCGCGTGCAACCGCTCGATACCGATTCGATGGTAAGGGTAAAGGTATCGGGCACCAAGTTGGTGTACACCGTTTGGAAGGTGGTAGTATCGCTACCTAAAGAATACCGATAGCCCAAATTAGGGTTCAGCTCAATGGCACCTTGCACTTTAGGGAAACAATAGTTTGGCGTAATGCTCACTACCACACCCGTGGTATCGGGCAAATTGAACGGCTCTACTAGCAGCGTGTCGCTGCTGATGGCCCCGCAACCGTCGTGGCTGGTGGGGGTATAAACGGCGGTAAGCAAGCGGCGTTCCGTTACGGTAAAGGCCGGGAAAACAACCGTTCCGGCAGGCAAGCTAGTCCACCCCGTGGCAGCGGTACTGTCCCATAATACCAAGGTACCGCTTACGGTAGGGTTGGTAACAAATACCGAAACCGGGCCAAAAGTGCTGCCGTTGCAAAGAATGGCGGGCACCG
This sequence comes from uncultured Chitinophaga sp., assembly GCA_964476015.1. GTDB lineage: Bacteria > Bacteroidota > Bacteroidia > Chitinophagales > CAIOSU01 > CAIOSU01. The sequence goes on along the minus strand of CAYYZT010000061.1, from coordinate 11,452 downwards.
TGGTGTTAAAGTTAAGCTGCGGGCGGGCAATAACCTCAATGTCCACTATCTGCTCATCGGGCAAGCAACCCGCGCCCAAACAGTTGGAGATACCCTTGATTTTGGTATTGCGGGTCAAGGTATCTAAGGTAATCTGGTTGAGGGCAGTGGCCAAAGGCAACCAATTGGTGCCGCCGTTTTGCGATATCTCCCAATTCACGCTGCAACTTACCCCACCAGTGAGTGTGGAAGTAATGGTTACAGTGGAGTTGGCACATATTTTACCGGAAGTCGGATTCAAGGCCAAGGTAATATCGGGCTGCGCGTTAACGATTATCTCAATAGGTGCGCTCAATTCTGCAAAGGGACAAGAGTTTCCGTTGCAAGAGTACCTTACTTGTATAAATCGGTTGGCACTCGTTAAAGGAACGTTGCAGTTAGCCGTATTACAAGTACCTATCAAAGTAAAGCTGCCCGCTGCCCCCGTTGGGCTGGCATACCATTGGTAGCCGCATGTACCGGCACCCTGCGCCCCCACGGCATCCAACGATACCAAGGCACCCGTACATACCGAAGCAGGGTAAGTAGCCTGTACCGTAACCGTTGGGTTAGGCTTTACCTCCACAAACACGGATGCGCTCTCGCTGCGGGTACAGCCGCTGGTAGCACCGCATTCTATATAGGCGCGATAGTAGGTAGATGCAGTGGCGTTGAAATTATACGTAGCCCCGGTAAAGAGCGTGGTGCCGCTCCAAGTAACATTATCCGCACTCGATTCCCATTTAATGTTGGCAGCGTTGCAACCGATACCGCCCGACAAGCTTGCCGAGAGTGATATAGGAGCCGTGGCGCAAACTGGACTTACCGTAGACGGGCTAACCGTAAGGCTAGGCTGTGCGGAAACCGTAATGGTGATATTTTGCGTAGGGCTGCTGCAACCGCCGCTGCTGGCACAATTGTAGGTTACGGCATAAGTGGTGTTAGCACTAGGGGTAACCGTTACGCTGGCTGCGCTGGACGATAGCGTGGTGGCACTACCACCTTGCGGGGTAGCTACCCATGTAAAATCGGTGCAACCGATGCCGTTGCTGCCCACTGCGGTAAGTACCACTGGGCTACCAGAGCAAGAGTTGGTTTTATCCGCAGATACGGAAACGCCGGGTTGCAAAGCCCCGATTACCTCCACTACAGCAGTACGTACCAGCCCGCAACCAGGGGTAGAAGAACAAGTGATGGCTGCACTATAATATCGAGTGCCCGACTGAACAGTAACATTGGTAGTACTTCCCGTGGCACCCGGAATAGCAGCCCAGGGACCATTGGCGTCCAAGCTTTGCTCCCATACAATATTGGCAGCAGTGCAGCCCGATGGCATGCCCGCCAACGTGGCCCCTAACGACAAGGTACTGCCGATACAACGCGTATGCGGCCCAACGCTAGCCGAGGTAAGGGTAAGCGTGGGCGGCACTATAACCGTTATGGGCTGGCTGCTGGTGCTGTAAACGTTACAAACCGAACTGCCACATCCCAACGACACACGGTACTCATAGCTGCCTGCCGTAACGGTGGGTATGGTAAAATTGTACGTGGTGGCACCAACGGTTAGTGTTTCCGGGTTTCCAATGGGCACCCAAGTTGCCCCGTCGCGTTCTTCCAATTGAAGCTGCGTACAATCCGTACGGGTATTGAAACTGAAGTTTGCAGTAAGCGTAACGGCTGCGTTCACGCACACCGTTGCAGGCAAGCTGTTGCCCAACGATATGTTGGGATTGGCCAAGAACTCAATGGTTTGGCTGGTGGAGGGATAGCTGTTGCAGCTACCGCTGGTGCAAGTGAGGCGTGCGCGATAGGTATAACTACCAGCAGTACCGTTCGGTATGGTAAAGTTATGCGATGTGGCACCGCTTAGGTTTACGGTGGAACCCACTTGGCTCCATGTGGAGCCGTCATAAGATTCCAGCCGAAGCGAGCCACAACCAGAGGTACGCCCGTTGTAGTTAATACCAACCGACAAGGTTTGGGTGGAACCCACGCAAGCCTCTGCCGGCAAAGTATTGGTAAGCGTAACAGCCGGATTGCCCAACACCTCTATACTACCCGGAACTGACGAAGCCGTAGCACAACCCGTATTGGAGCATTGCAAGGTAACCCTATAATTATTGGTGCCTGCCGCACTGGTTGGTATAGCAAAGGCGTGGGTAGTTACCCCAGCCCCTAAGGTTATCTGAGAGCCTACTTGGTTCCAAGCAGAGCCGTTCTGCACTTCCAATATCAATCTGTCGCAATCGGTGCGGCCTTGGTAGTTAACCGTTGCGTTAATGCTAACCGCATCGTTCATACAAGCCGTGCTGGGCAAGCCGGTAAACGTTACCGTGGGCACGGGCAATATCTGTATGGTTTGGGTGGTGGTAGATACGTAGCTGTTACAATCGCTTACCGTACAGGTAAGCCTAGCACGGTATTGAAACGTACCTGCCGTGGTAGTAGGAATGCTAAAAGGATAAGAGGTGGTGCTAGAGGTAAAAGGGGAAGCCGTGGCTACCAAGTTCCAAGTGGTGCCGTTAAACGACTCCAACAGCAACGTGGTACAGCTTTGACGGGTATTGTGGTTGATGCCTACCACCAAAGTTGGGCTGGAGCCTACACATGCCGAAGTGGGCAGCGTGCTGGTTAAGGTTACTACCGGATTGGCGATTACCACCATATTATCACTAGCGGAAGACACATCGCAACCAGTAGCGCACACCAAAGTAACCCTATAATTTAAGCCCGCAGCAGTGGTGGCACTGCTAGTGGGTATAGTTACTGATTGGGTGGTAGCGCCAGCCAAAGTTATCGGCGAGCCTACCGCATTCCAGTTGCTGCCGCTCTGTACTTGCAGTTGCAAGCTGTTGCAATTGGTGCGGCCATTGTAATTAATAGTGGCAGTTGCGGTAATTACTTCATCCACGCACACCTCGTCGGGCAATGCGCTCAATGTAACCGATGGCTTAGCCAAAGCCTCTATAGAAATGGTATTGGTAACACCGTTGTTGCTAGACGAGTTACAAGTAACCCGCTCTACAAACAAGGCGTAGGTGCCCGGCGTAGCTGGGCTAAACGTATGCGTGCCGGTATTTCCCGATCCAAGATTCACCCTGGTCTCGGTAGTGCCGCCGTTAACGGTGTACACCAAATTTCTGGTGCAACCCGTGCCCGAACCAAAACTATAACTCAACAGTACGCCATCGCCAGCACAGATGACAGTTGATGGAGCGGTTAACGTTTGTGCCTGCACCACCAGCACCGGCAACAGCAACAGTGCAATTTGCACCCAAACGGCCGTAATCATCCTTTTCATCGTGCTATCAGCAATTTGGTGGTAAACAATTGGTCGGGGGTTTGGAGTACGCCAATATACATGCCCGCAGGTATATGTTGGGTGTCCCAAGTAATGAGTTGGCTATCTTTAGCAATCAACCGTTCATTTATTAGTAAAAAAACTTCTTTACCCTGCAAATCAAACACCCTCAGGGTAGCCTCTCCAGAATTGGGAACTTGAAACGCAAATGTCACCTCGTTATTGGCAGGATTGGGGTAAACAGTTAAGCCACCAGCAGTTTCCACCAATACATCCTCCACGCCCACAAAAGCAATATCCCGCAGGGTTAAGCGCATATTAAAGTTGCGGTTGAAGGTAAGCTGCGTCCCTTGCGGATTGTTCATGTTCAATAGCCAAGCACCGTTGCTGTTAGGTTGTGCACCCGCATCCAACCCCAGTACTTGGATGGTGCCATCCTTCATCAAAAACTCGATTTCCACCAAGTACTTGCCACCGCTTTCCAATACCACGGGGTTCCAACCATCCAAGCGGATGCACTTGAAACCGTTGATGCCCTTTAGGTGTCGGGTTACTTTGTCCTCGTAAATTTTGGTCCAGTGGGTACCCGCTATAAATGGCCGTTCAGTATCGGTTACCTCCTTACGGATGCGCAAAATGGCTTCCACAATATTGCTGTCCTCGTCGGTAATGTAAGCAGATACGTATTCTATAAAGTAATTGTCGTAGTAAGGGGTTAGGGTGGTTTGATCAAAAAGAACCAAAGCAGACCACAGTTCCGAGTTGGCACCGAAGGACGTGTACCTTTCCGAATCGTAATTGAGCGGCACGCTACCCGCAATGAAATTCACCTCTATGGTATCGCTCAATTGGCAACCATTGGTATCTACCAAAGAAAGTACGTAAGTATTCGGTTGCAGCTCGCTAGCCACCAAGCTATCAATAGACAGTACCGTTCCAGAAAGGGTCGACCACTCATAGGTGTACGGCTGGCGGCCACCACTCAACACGGCTTCCAGCTTGCCGGTAGGCTCTCCGTTGCAGATAATGCTATCCAGATAGTTTAATTGTATGCCCAACGGCAACGGCTCGGTAATGGTAATATTTGCCAGTTCTGACTTGCACCTGTTGTTGTCGCGAACCAAAACGCTGTAGCTGCCATAAGGCATGTTGGCCAACTGGAAAATGGTATCCGTAGTACCCAAGGTAGTGGAGATGTAGGTGCCAGGGTTACTGTCATCCGTCCAATAAACGTCGTATGGGGTTTTACCGCCCGAAAGTTTTATGTCGATATTGTCGGCCACATCGCCCGCACAGGAAAGGTAAGAAGTATCGATGATGCTAATGAAAGTGCGCGGGAAAGTATCCACCTGCACCTGCCAAGTCCTTACGCAATCAGGAAAAGTATTTACCGGTATGGTAACCGTTACGCTGTACAGGCCGCGTTGGTTTACCTGTATCTGCGGCGTTATTTGCGCCGTGTTCCATTCATAAGATACCCCTAGGGCGTTTACAGTGGCGTTCAAAGTAAGGCTCGTATCCTGGCATACCTTTCTACTGAAATACCCGATAATAGGCTGGGTATTCACATATCCAGTAACGGGCACGCGGCTGCTAATGCTGTCGTTGGAAATTTCCAATACTTTCCAGTCATAAAAGAAGTAGAGATAATCAGTAAGGCCATTGATGGTGCCCGTTACTGACAATAGCGTATCGTTGGTGGCCGAAACCGCCGCATACGGATATACCGCGCCCGACAAATTACGCATGATACCGTTGCCGCCCGAGCCTTCCGCAGTAATGGAGTAGCCAGTGCCGGGGCTCAAACGAACGTTCAGGGCCACTTCCATCCTCCCGTTCAAAATGCCCGTAGGGTTGGGTACGTTGGTAGTGCTCACCACGTTGCCAAGGTCATCCTTTATCACCACCACCACGTTGAACATGTTGTTGAAGTACATTACCACGCTTTGCAGCACCACAGGCTCTTTTACGTCAAACAATTGCCCATCGAAATAATAGGTGTAATAGGCGGCATTAACGTTTACGGTAGGGTTATCGTACACAAAGTTGTCGTACACCGTGGTATCGCCGGGGTTAAGGGTAGCGGCGTAGTAGGTAACGGTGGTGGTATCAAACACCCTAAGGTTGCT
>CAYYZT010000061.1:0-5994 GCA_964476015.1 uncultured Chitinophaga sp. | reverse complement strand
GGTTGCTATCCGTTATCGCATACGGCGTGGTTGTAGTGGCATCGGTATACCAAATTATCTTCTCGTTTTGGGCGGTGCTTACCGGTTTGGCATATAGCGTAACCGAATCGCGCGTGATGCTGCACAGCGAGGAGTTGCTCGTTATGGGCGGCGTAATTTGGCCAAATACCGAAACAGTGGCCGTTAGGGCCACCGCGAGGGTAAGAAGGGTATGTCTCAACATCCGCTGCATCATTCTACAAAATTGCCGTCAGGAAAAATCTCCATCAATACCATGTCCCTATATTGCATAAAGCCAAAGCTATGCTTGCTGCACAAGGCCAACAGGCGGCCATTGCTCAGCTCTATTATATCGTTGCCATGAAGGCCGAAACTGCTTTCCCTAATAACCCTGCGTACCGGATCGGCATCCGCATTGGGCGTAATTTCCAGCATGTATAGGTTGGTGCCCTCCGTATGCGAATCGATGGCACCGTTTTGGGCATAGTCGCTCTGGTCGCCCACTAGCAGATAGTTGCCGTTGCTCAGTGGGGTAATGGCCCGGGCCACGTTGGCATCGGCCTTTATGTTGCTGCCGCTAATGTCCGTATCCCTATATCTGGTTTCCTTCAATATATCGCCGTTCGCATTGTCGATAATCATTACCACAAAATCATCGTCATTCCTGTTGGTGCGGTCCAAGAAACCAGCTTGGCCCAACACCATGAGGCGGTTGCCTGGCATTTCGGCAAAATCGATTAAGTGTTTGGCCTGGTTGTCGGAACGGTGATAAAAGCGCCATTGCTCGTTGAGCGCGTTATCCAACTTAAGGATAAAGCCGTTGTGGGCGGAGTTGTTGCCCGGAGCAAGCACTATAAACCCACCGTCATTGGTGCGTTTCAACTGCATCAAATCGGTAGAGAAGGTGCTGTTGAAACCGCTGATGTAGTATTTCTGTACGCTGTTGGCTATCGGCTGCGCGCCGTTGGATACGTTATAGTTGCTATTTAGGGCAAACTGCACCGCGCCAACGCCTTTCAGGTTTCCTTCTGACGTGATGCCAACCAGCGTAACCACATATCCGCCATTACCGGGCGCTACCAGCAGTTTGCTGTAGGATATATTGGTAATGCCACTGGTTAAAAAAGGGTTGATAACTACTGCGCTATCCACCGTGGCACCGTCGGTATTTACTTTGATAAACTTGAGTGTTGGCGGCATGCCCACACCCAGCGGGTCCAATATTTCCACCAGCACCAAGGCCATATTGTCCGGCGTTTCGGCTACGTTCACAAAGTTCTTTACTACCGTGCGAGACGATTCGTTGGGCGAATTGTAATCCAAAAATACCTGCCAGTCCTTCTCCCCTTGGTCGTTTACCTTTACTGCATAGCGTTTGTTATCGTACACGTTATCGGTGGTGAGCACCAAAAATCCATGGTCAGTGGTTTTGCGCGTTTTGCCGAAAATAACGAAGTCATTATAAACCTTGATAAACCCTTCGGTTTTACCTTCTTCTTTTTGGCATGCGGCAAAAGATAGCCCCAGCAATACCAAAACCATATATGCCATTTTCCGTTGCATACTAGTATTGCTGTTTTATTTGGTGGATGAAATTGTAGGTAAAGCCCAAAGACAGCGACAGGTTGGTGAACCTGGAGTCGGCATCGAGATAGTAATAGTCTATCAATAGGTTGTTATTGTAACGGGTACCGTTTTTCTCAAATTTCGATAGGTCTATCATGTACCGCGCATCCAAAAACATGGTAAAGTACCTTACTTGGTAGGTAAGGGCCACGCCTGCCAACGGGCCATATTGGTGCCTGTTGCGCATCGAGCGCATATCTATGCCGCTTGCGGTGGCTTCGGTGTTGATAAAATCGCTGTCCTCAATGTTCACGAAATCCTGCCCGATGAAACGGCTCATTTGCCCGTTTAGCTCCGCTTTGGTACTCATGAGAAAACGGTAGTAAAAACCGCCGTAAAAACCCGGTACAAACTTCGATTTGCCGATGGCCACATTAAAGCGGGCATATAACGGCACGTTCAACTGTTTCAGGTTTTCGCTAAAGGTAATCGTACTGTTCCTGAAACCGTCGCGGTACAGGCCGGGCACATCGTTATTGGCAAAAATGGTGCGCTCGTAGCTGGTTTGCTGGTAGTTCGCCTCCGTATGCAGCGAAAGGTATTTAAACAGGTTGTACTGCAAATTGATGCCCGCGTGGAAAGACGGCTTGGCCTTATGCTTGGCACTGGTAGTGCGCAGCAGCTTGTCGTCAATCACGTTGTAGTAGTTGTCCACCCAAAAGAAAGGAATATCATACCCGGCATTAATGCCCAAGGCCATCAACGGGCGCACCTTAAACTTGTTGAGGTTGGTTAAAAAAGGCTCCAAGCTGTATTTGGATGAACCTGCATCGTAGTAATGGTTATTGCGGAAAATTTTGCGGATGTATTCCAAGCCCTGTTCCAGTTGGTCGTTTTCCAAATACGCACTCGATATTACCTCGTACAACAACTCCTTCTGCTTATGGTCGCATGGCCCCAGCTTGTTTTCGCCACCTTCAACCATGGCAATCAACTGGTCGTACTTTCCGGCCTCAAACAGCCTTACGTATTCGCGGAGGGTTTCCTCGCAATCGCGGTTTTGGCCCACCATGGAAAACGGCAGCCAAAGCATCATGCCCAAAATGAGCCACAGGGTGATATTGCTACGGTTAGGTTTCACTATTTCGCGGCGGGCTTACAGGTTTCGGTATAGGGTATGTCTTTGCCCACTTCCCTCGTCCACTCTTCGGTGGAGAGGTTTCGGGTAATGTTTTTGCACATATCCTTGGCCAGCTTGGTTAGGTCCGTTTCCCAGAAACGAATCATGTTGTCGCGGCAAAGGGCGTAAATGCGGCCATCGTCATGGAAGGCCAGTGTCTGCACTTTCTTCTTGTGGTCGGTAATGGTAATAGGCTGGATGATAAGGTTTTGCAAGCGGTAAACCTTGATAACCCCAGCCGCGTTGGCCACCGCCATCATTTGCGAAGACTTGTTGATGGTGATATGCTCGATGGCAATATCGCCAGCGTTGTTGATGGGCGAAAGCAACTTGAGCGTGCCCAAATCGTACAGCTCCACCAAACCGTTGCTATAGCCCACGGCCAGCGTTTTGTCGTCAGGCGAAAGGGCAAGCGAAATGGCCTTTTTGCCCTGCAACCTCGCCAACGAATCCACCGTACCGGCGGCCACGTTTACGCGCATAATAGAGCCTGACTCGTCCGCAGTAAATATGTAAGCCCCATCGTTGCTATATTGTAGGCTGCGCACGCTACCGCCCAACGAGAAGGTTTGGGTAGGCTTCTCTGGCGAGCCCACGCTCCAAAGCATCAGCTTGCCGTCGCGGCCGCCCGTGGCTATGGTTTTATTGTCGGGGCTAAGGTCGGCCGCCCTTAGGAAGCCCTCGTGGCCCGTCATTGGCGTACTGGCCAGTTTGTCGGTGCCGAGTTTGTTTAAGTAGGCAGAGCCATCTTCATAGCCCAACAGTACCATACCCGATGCCGGGAACAGGAACGAGCGGTTTACCGGCACCTTCTTGTTACCCTGTACCTTGCGCTGTCCTATTATTTTGCCGCTCTCCATGTTGTACAGCACCAATTCGCCGCCCAAAGTCATGGCAATCATCATGTTATCTTCGGAGAACACAAACGAAGACAGCAACTCGGTATTCAGCTTGAAACTGTTGTCGTAGCTACTGTCCAGCATGGTTTTGGCATTGCGCAGGGCCTCGTATATAGCGGCATCGTAAGGGCTGCCGCCGTTTTCGGTATTAAAGTTATGAGCCTGCATGGCCAAGAGGCCGTTCACCTGCGGGTCGTCATAATTAAGCGTAGCCTTAAACGCCAACGATTGCGCGGTGGAAAGCAAGCTCAAACGCTTGGCTTCCAACTCTTGTTGGCGTGCAATTTCGGCTTGGTCTTCGGCAAGGAGCTTTTGTTGTTCGGCAATAATTTTCAGCCTTTCCGCTTCCAACCTGTTTTTCTCAGCCTCCAAGCGGGCCACTTCTGCAAAGTCTCGCTGGCGTTCGGCCTCCTTCAAGGCTACTTCCAGCTCTTTCTGGGCCACTTCCAGTTTCACCAAGTTGTCCTCGGCAATTTTGCGCTGCTCGTCGGCCACCATGCGCATGTCCACGGCCTCGTTGCGCTGCTCTTCGGCCACCACCCGCAGCTCGTCTGCCTGTTCTTTTTGGGCCAAGGCATAAATGGCCGCATAAATGGCCAATATCAGCAATAGGCCAGCCAGTATCAGCATCAGTATAAGAATGCGACGCTTGCGGCGTTCTTCCTCTTTCTCCACCCTCCTGCTAAACTCCAGGAAACGCTTTTCGAGCGGCGAAAGGTCGTCCCTATCGCTGGCCCAGTTGAGGGCTTGGCGCAACACCTCGCCTTTTAGCGCGGCAGAGCGCGATTTGTTGAGCGATAGCCAGCGGTTCAAGTCGGCGGAAAACGGTCGGTCGAATTTCTTCAACTGTTGCCCTATCCACTCCAAATCAAACTTGGCCTTATAAATGTTGTTGTTGATGGCCAAATGCCCCGATACCACCCGCACCAAGCCCGAAAGCAACAGGTGGCGGTGGGTAAGGTCGTCGGCATCGTACACCACAAACTGCTTGTTGTAAATCTCTTGGTACAGCCCCAGCATTTTGGTGTTGTGGGCCGATCGCAGAATTTTGTTCTGTATGGCTACCAAATGCGGGTCGCTGTCAATGGTTACGGCCTTGCGTAGGTAAAGGTCGTTGGCGTAGGCATAAACCGTTTCCTTAATGTTCCCTATTTTATCCTCGCCCTTTACAATGGCCTCGCAAATGCGCTGGGTGAGAAACGGTTGGCCGCTGGTCCAGTAAAAGACTTCCTGTAGGAAAACCCTTTTGTCAATATCGAAATACTCCAACCCGGCCTCTAGCGGCTCGCTCTCTTCCAGCGTAAGGTTTTCGAGCATAAACTCCTTGCCGATAAGGAAAGGGCTGCGCTCTTGGTCGCGGATAAGCTCTTGGGGCGTGGAGATGGCCATTACCACAAAATTGAGCCTGGCCAGTTCCGGATTGTCGGTACGGGCATTGTATAGGCTACGGATAATGGCGAAAAAGTCGTCGGAATTGAAGAAGTTTTGATCGAGGTTCAGTACCGTCTCGGCCTCGTCTATCCAAATCGTTATGGGCTCGGTAACCTCTTTGAGTACCACGCTCTGGAAAAACTCTATTACCCTATCAACCGGCGTAGTGCCCGAATCTTCGCGCCACCAGCTTTTCAGCTTGGAGGTGAGGCCCAAGCCACGGCAAAGCTGGAACAAGTATGTGTAATACCATTGGTCGGGCGAGAGGATGTTGGTGCCGATGGCACTCATGTCGGCAAAGGTGCATACCCAGCCTTCTGCCTGCAATTGCTCGCTGAGCCTTACCCGCAGACTGGTTTTGCCCATATCGCGGGCACTGAACAAATAGCAGAATCTGCCTTCGCGCAACGATTGAACCAATTCTTGATCAACAGCGCGCGGCACATAGGTGGGCTTATCCAGAGGTATACTGCCTCTGGAATGGAATACACCAGTACTACTAATGCTGTCTAGGTAGGTAGTAGGCATTTTAGTTTTAAGATAACACTTCCAAGTTGCAGCGAAGAAGGTTGGTCGGGTTGGTAAATATAGACAGGATTTGGTATAATCCAATCGCTTCGCAAAAATTTATTAATATTTCTAGGAGGCAACGGGTTAATAGTTGGCAATAAAAAAATAATGGGTTAATATTGGTGGTTACACTCCGCTTCATCGAACCAAAACCAAGGCTTCGTTATGTCTGCCACACTACAGTTACAAAACCAAAAGGAGAAGCAACAACCACGCGCCGCCGCAGCCATCAACGAAGATAAGGGCGCGGGGCCCGCCGCCGAAAACAACCACGGGTTGCCGGGTGCCCTCCAGGCCAAAATGGAATCGGCCATGGGCACTGATTTCTCCAACGTGAACATCCATACC
>CAYYZT010000060.1:10958-12645 GCA_964476015.1 uncultured Chitinophaga sp. | reverse complement strand
TAGCCAATGGCGATGCGGTGGGGTTGTGGATGGTACCGCTGCTCAGGGTGCCCACGTTATTCCAAGAATAAGCAATGCCGCCAGTGGCATTCAAGGCCGTGTTACTGCCGATGCAGATGGTGCCGCCCGTGGCAGTGGGGGTTGGCAACGGGTTTACCGTTACGCGCACCGTGTCGCGGTCTTGGCAGCCGTTCACGTCCGTTACCAACAATACATAGTCCGTGGTAGCGGTAGGGCTGGCCGTAGGGTTGGCCACGTTGGTAGCACTCAATCCCGTTGCAGGGCTCCATTGGTAAGTTATGCCTCCCGAGCCGCTCAATACATCACTGCTGCCCATACAAATGGCAACGTCGGTTCCCGCTGCGGCAACGGGGGGCACATAAAGGGTTATCGGCATTTCAAACGTATCCTTACAGCCTACCACGGTTGTTACAATCAATTGCGCCGTGTAAGTACCGGGGTTGGTATAAGTGCGGCTAGGATTGGCCTGAGTACTGGTGCCGCCATCGCCGAATACCCAAAGAATGCTGGCAATGGTAGTATCGGCGGTGCTATGGTTGGTAAAGTTGATGGTGGCGGGGAAACAGGCGTTCTGCACGTCCACGCTAAAAAGGGCCGTTGGGTCGTCCATTACCCTGATGTATCCGGGGCGAAACAGCGTATCGCTGCATCCGTCGGCATTGGTAGCTATCAGGGTTACATCGTAGCTGCCCGGCGCGGCATAGTAATGGCTGGGGTTTTGCAGGGTACTGGTCTGCCCGTCGCCAAAGTTCCATTGCCAAGCCACAATGCCCGGTACGCCGCTGGATTGGTCGGTAAAGTTCGCCATGCCTGGGCGGCACATAAAAGTAACATCCGAAATAAAACCAGCCTCCACGATAGAAGCATAAATAGGGCTGATGGTGGGCAAGGAAATCACGCAGCCCATCATATCGTCCAATATCAATTGAGGATTGAACGTGCCGGGGATGGCGTAGTAGTGCGTGGCGGTATCATCGTCCACCGATACGTTGCCATCGCCAAAATCCCATATGTGCGTAACGGCAGGGTTGGTGCCCTGTGCGTAGAAATCCACCTCAAAAGGTGCGCAAAATGTTATTTGCTGATAGGTAAAACTGCCCGTAGGGCCACGCACCACAATGCTATCCGGCAAATCGTAGGTAGCAACGCAGCCGATGCTGTTGGTAACGGTAAGCCTTGGGTAATACACACCCGGCGTAACATAGATGTGCGACGGGTTCGGCAGGTTGCTCGTCTGTCCGTTGCCGAAATCATACAGCCAGTTGGTTACATCAGAACCGGAAAGGTTGCTGAAGTTGACCAACAGCGGCGGACAGTTGGCATCCAATGTATCAGCTACAAACGCTCCCGAAGGCTGCACCACATGGATGTACTGGTTGCGGGTAGTGGTGCTGTCGCAGCCGTTTATGTCTCGCACGTTCAGGGTAATGGTATAGCGGCCCGTATCGGCAAAGGTATGGCTCGGGTTGGCGGCGGTGCTGGTATGCCCATCGCCGAAGTTCCAATTATAGGTCATGCCATTACCCACAGAGGTATTCACAAAATCAACCGGAGCACCCAAGCATACCAACGTGTCTTCGGTATGGAACGCAGGCGTGGGGTAAGTGGGCGTAATCAAGTTAATGCGGCTCAAGGTACTGTGGCAGCCGTTGTCGTCGGTTACGGT
>CAYYZT010000060.1:1421-10948 GCA_964476015.1 uncultured Chitinophaga sp. | reverse complement strand
GTTAGGGTAAGGGTAATGGTGTAGTTGCCCGGAACGGTATAGTTGCCGGATGGATGTTGCTGCGCGCTAGTTTGGCCCGCACCCAAATCCCAGTTCCAAGCTATCACGTTGCCCATAAAAGAGGTGGAGAGGTCTTGGTAATTTACACCAAGCGGCGTACAGCCCGTAAGCGTATCGGCATTGAAGTTGGCGAACGCTCCCAAAGCCGTGATGTAATTGGGCCTGATAAACGTGTCGGCACAGTTATGTATGTCGCGCACAATGAGGCGCACAGTGTACACGCCCGGCGTGGTGTAGGTATGCGTTGGGTTAGGGTTGTTGGAGGTGTGCCCGTCGCCAAAGCTCCAGTCAAAGAAGAAGGCATCGGTGGCGGTGTGGGTAAAGGTAACTGGCAGATTCACGCAACCCACCGTATCGTTGGCGGTAAAGGCAGCCAACGGGTCGCGCACCTGTATCAGGGCTTGGCTGCTGTCTAGGCACCCGCCGATGGTATCCCATACTATCAAGGTCACGTTATAATCGCCCCTGCCGGGAAAAGTATAGCTGGCGTGGCGGGTAATGGCCGTATCGCCCGTGCCGAATTTCCATAGCCAAACATGGCCGCCCAAGGAAGTATTGGTGAAGTTTACCGTGTAAGGGTCGGTGCAGGAATACAACGTATTGAAACTGGCCCTTGGCGGGAAAATGCGGATATAGTCCGGCTTTACCAAGGTATCGAAACAGCCATTTACCCCTACTATCAACGTAACGGTAAACAGGCCCGTATCGCCGTATTGGTACGCAGGGTGTTGGGCGAAAGAAGTACCGCCATCACCAAACTGCCAGAACCAAAAGTCCACCGAATCGGCAGGAGTGCTCTGGTCGGTAAAAAACACGGGGAAAAACAGGCACGTTTGGCGCGGGGTGGCCGTAAACTCAATATCCGGCTGCTCGCCCGCCCTGATGTACTGCGGGTAGGTAACGCTGCGCGAACAACCGCTGGCCGTGGTAATGGTAAGCGTTACATCGAACCTTCCCGTAGTGGTGTAAGTATGTACCGGGTGGCGTTGCGTGCTGGTGCTGCCATCGCCAAAATTCCAATGCCAGCCAGTAATGGCATTGTTGGCACTGCTTTGGTCGGTAAACCGCACGGTGAGGGGTATGCAGCCTTGGCGCACATCGGCGGTAAAGGCCACATTCGGTACCTGCACGGTAATATAGTCGGTGCGGGTACGCGTGTGCGTACAGCCGTTGGCACCCGTGGCCACCAACCTTACGGTATAGGTGCCCGGCGAGGTGTAAGTTTTGCTCGGGTGCTGTTGGGTGCTATTGGTGCCATCGCCAAAATCCCAGGCCCAGCTCACACCATCCACGGTAGTATTGGTAAATTGTACCGTAAACGGCACTTCGCAGCCCGCCAAGGGCGTAGCCGTGAAGTTGGCGGTAGGGCGTGGCCTTACGGTTATCAAATCCGTCCTTACCAACGTATCGCGGCAGCCATTGGCGTGGCGCACGATAAGAGTAACAGTGTAAGTACCCGCAGTACTGTAACTGCGAAATGGATTTTGGTCGGTGCTGGTAGCGCCATCCCCGAAATTCCATTGCCAAGCTACCGCGCCAGGCGAGTTGCTGGTAAAGTTGATGCCCTGCCCCACGCAAGCATTGGTGCGGTTGGTGGAGAAATTGGCCGTAATGCCACTGATGTTCACATAATTGGTACGGGTAACGGTATCGCTGCATCCAGCGGCGTTGGTAGCTATCAGGCGCACGGTGTAGCTGCCCGTGGCGGTGTAGGTATGGCTAGGGTTGGCTTGTGTACTGGTACCGCCATCGCCAAACCTCCATTGGTAGGTAAAGCCGCTACCGCCCGTAGTGTTGTTGCTAAAGTTTACGGTGTGCGGGGCACGGCAGGCCGTGGTGGGCGTACCGGTAAAACCCGCCGTTACGCTGGGCGTAATAGTGATGTAGCTGTTTCGGGTATATTCGTTGCGGCAGCCATTGGCATCGCGGGTAAGCAGGGTTACGTTGTAAGTGCCGGGGTTAGTGTAGGTGTGTACGGGGTTTTGCTGGGTGCTGGTAGTGCCGTCGCCAAAGTCCCACAGCCAAGAGGTGATGGGTGCGCTGCCGGGGGTACTACGGTCTTCAAAAGCAATGGCGGCGGGTATGCAGCCCGTGGTGCGGTTGGCGGTAAAACGTGCCTCCGGGTCTTGGAATACGGTGATGAGCTGGGTTTTGATAATGGTATCAATGCCGCCGGGGCCAGTGGCTATCAAGCGCACGGTGTAGGTGCCCGGCACCATGTAGATGGCTGACGGGTTACGCTGGATGGAACCGTTGCCGTTGCCGAAATCCCATCGCCAATTGGTGGGGGTACCCGTGCTTTGGTCGGTGAACATGATTACGAGTGGGCTGCAACCCGACGTAATGTTTGTGGTGAACTCGGCATTGGTTTGGGCTTTCAACCCCAATACCATTACCATCAATGCCCCTATTGCCGCGATTTTGAGAAGTAAGGCTTTCATACCATACTAGTACGGCAGGCAATTGGGGAGGTTTCGGTATTTATACGGACACCCAAATGGAAAGACACGTAAAATAACGCATTACGCATTATAAAATTCTTATCATCAACTGAACTAAACCAAACAATATAGAAATGGCAACGGTTTCGAGAGGTGTATTTAGGCAGGTACACTTTTTTGGACGCGTACGAACGGCTACACACTGTCCGTTAAATATAATTTTGAGTAATACCAACGGTTTTGGTGCAATATTTGAAAGCCTTCAATAAAAAACTGCCCAACAATGGAGTATGCACTAGGCATCATAGCGGGCTGTTGCACCACGGCGGCGGCTATACCGCAACTGGTAAAGGCATTGCGTACCCGCAAGGTAGAGGGCATTTCGCCCTATATGTTTATGGTACTAATAGTGGGGCTGGGCATGTGGACGGTTTACGGCATATTGAAAGAAGATTGGCCCATTATCGTTACCAATGCCGTTTCTTGCGTGTTGAATGCTACGGTGCTAGGATTGTTTTATCGGTATAGGGAAAATTAGACTGTCCGATATATCATGGAAAAACCTAGCACTAATGCAGTAATCTTCAAAGAGGTACTATTAACAAGCACCACGCCTATTATAACTTAGTACGCTTCTGTCAGGAGGTCCTTACAGGATGACAAAAAAGCTTTTACATCCGCGCTGGAAGCGCGGACGAGGAGCTACTGGTCCTCGTTTCTAACGAGGATCTAGGTAACTGCAAGCTTCCAGCTCGCCCCGTAACATGGCATCAAACTTTCTTGCGCCCGCGCAGTTTGTCATAAGCCGTGTTCAGCACACCACTCTTGCGCAGGGAATATACTGCCACTACCACCCAGATAATGTTTACGCCCATTGACGGGAACGCACCCATATAGGCCGTGTTTACGATAAGGCACAAGGCCCCGATGATGTTGTAAAATTGGTAGTGCAGCGAGTCGCCCTTGGTGCGGCCGCTGGAAACCATATAATAAGCATAGAGTGTGGTAACGCCACCGAAATACCCGATGGCCTGCACGATGATGTTCGTGGTATGCGCGTTCAAAGGCCCCCCTTCGTTTGGTGCAAAATTACGCCAGCCCCGTGAGCTTTTCGCTTACTTCCCACAGCCGCTGTGCAATATTTTTATCGGCCCCGTCTTTGGCGCACTGCTTGGCCTTGCACTTGTCAAAGTATTGGCCCGTAACGCCTTCCACCACGGGGCTGGAAGCCAAGTAAATACTGGTTTCGGCACCTTGCTCAGTGGTAATCATGAAATGTTTCCAAAGCCACCAACCGAAACGATAAAAGCCCTTCGACTCCTTGAGGGCAATGTCCGTGGCCACCACGCCAGGGTGCAAGCTGTTCACCGTTACGCCCGTGCCCTCCAGTCGGCGGGCCAGTTCGTTGGTAAACAGCACGTTGGCAAGCTTCGATTGTCCGTAAGCTTTGATAAAGCCATCGTAGTTCTTTTTGAAATACAAATCGTCGAAATTGATGCGGCCTCGGTAGTGTGCCCTGCTGGCC
The DNA here is from genome assembly GCA_964476015.1 of uncultured Chitinophaga sp. Taxonomy (GTDB): domain Bacteria; phylum Bacteroidota; class Bacteroidia; order Chitinophagales; family CAIOSU01; genus CAIOSU01. The sequence continues at coordinate 6,922 of CAYYZT010000060.1, read as the reverse complement.
ACGTTAACGATGCGGGCCGGGGCGGAAGCTTTTAACAAATCAAGCAACAGATGCGTAAGCAAGAACGGCCCCAAATGGTTTATGGCAAACTGCCGCTCGATACCGTCCTCGGTTTCGCCGTATTCGGAGAAGAAAGCTCCTGCGTTGTTTACCAACACATCCAACCTATCGTGTTTGGCCTTGAAATCGGCGGCCAGTTGGCGCACCTGCTTTTGGCTGCCAAGGTCGCACTTCATAAAACTTACCCTTTCGTTGCCCGTGGTTTTAACAATGTCGGCCACAGCCTGTTCGCCTTTAGCGGCATCGCGGGCCACGATAACCACTGTGGCGCCTTGCTTGGCCAGCGCACGGGCGGTTTCCAAGCCTATACCGGCATTGCCGCCGGTGATGAGAACGGTTTTATGTTGCATGGGAAGGGTGAAGTTACTGGTTGCGGGTTGATTGTGAGGTATATTAATATCGTTTCCTTACTTTCCGTGGTTATATGCAAAACCACACCGAGCATAAGAAATGGACATAAAGCACTATACTTTCATCAAGTGCAGCAAATCGCTAATCGTCTGTTTTAGGTTTTTGCGATGGATAAGTAGGTCGATAAAACCGTGTTCCAACAAAAACTCACTGCTCTGGAAACCTGGCGGCAAATCCTTTTTAATGGTTTCCTTGATAACCCGTGGCCCGGCAAAGCCGATAAGCGCGCCCGGCTCGGCAATAATCACATCGCCCAGCATGGCAAAGCTGGCCGTAACGCCGCCTGTAGTAGGGTCAGTAAGCAACGAAATATAGGGTAGCTTGGCCTCTGCCAATTGGGTAAGCTTGGCCGAAGTTTTGGCCATCTGCATGAGCGAAAAGGCCGCTTCCATCATACGCGCACCGCCCGATTTGGAGATAATAATAAGCGGCAAACGGTGCTGGATACAGTAATCGATGCTACGGGATATCTTCTCGCCCACTACCGAGCCCATGGAGCCACCGATGTAGGCAAAATCCATTGCCGCCACTACTACACGCAAGTCGCCCATGGGGCCGACGGCCACCTGCATGGCATCTTTTAGGCCCGTTTTTTCGGTAGCGTCCACTATGCGCTCGTTATAAGGTTTTAGGTCCTTAAACTCCAACATATCGGTAGGCATCAGGTTATCGAACAGGATTTGCACCTCGTCCTCTTTCTCGTCGAACAGTGCCTCGAAATACTCCGTAGAACCCACCCGGTGGTGGAAGTTACAATGGGGGCACACGTGCAGGTTGCCCTTCAGCTCTATCTGCGTGAGGGTAGCCTTGCAGCCTGGGCACTTGATCCACATACCGTCAGGAGCTTCCTTCTTCTCCCGTGTGCTAGTGGTAATGCCCTCTTTAATACGTGTAAACCATCCCATACATATTCCTCTTTACACTATAACCAAACTTCCGCTAAGTTATTGCAAATAGGGTTTGGTTGGGAACGATAACGCTAGAAATATGAATGGACGATGGACCTGTACGATTGATAATAGCAAACTATCGTACACGGCCCATCGTCTATCATCAGATTTAATCTAAACGGTTTTCCAACACGTTACCTTTGGCATCGAATACCACCACACGGTCTTCGGGGCCTTTTTCGAGGTCAATTTTGTAAGTAACGGTGCCGTTAAAATCGATACGGTCAATATCGTCCACTTTGTAGCCGCCAAATTGTTGCTTCAAGGCGACCTTTACTGCTGCTGGCAAATCGTTCTGGTTAATATCAACCACCAGTTTCACCAGTTTGCCGGTGTTGTCGAACCATGCGTCGTGGTCTTGAAAAAGGATGTTGAACTCCACGTTGTACAGGTCTCCTTCCATCTCCCACTCGGCACCCAAAGCTTTGGGATATTTCTGCTGGAAAGCATTAAGCACCACCGATGGCACCGAACTAGGGTGGATGTCTTGCGCCTGCATGGCGGCCAAACTACCCAAGACACATATTACTGTCAAAATAAGCGTTTTCATACTTTGTTTTATTTGGTTTACCCCAAAGTTGAATACCCAATCTGGAAACACTTGGGAATGATCCCCGGTTTGGCCGTCGCCTATCGGTAGTGCTGGCGCAACTCTTCGAGGAGGTCTTTCTAAGATGACATAAAAGTGAGGACCGACAAACTAATAATAACCCGTCAACTATTCATCCGTAAGCCGTCGGACTGTGGACCCTAAACTATTAAGCCACCACAAACACATGCTTCCCATCCTTAAAGCTGTATAGCACCTGCAAGCCATACCGCTCGGCTACGGCCTTTACAATAGCAAGGCCGAGGCCCGTACTGGTGCGTTCTTCACCGTTTTTGTAGAACCTATCAAACACCTTAGCCACATCCAACGGCCCCGATTTGCCTGTATTGCCAAGGGAAATGGATACTGGGGTAATGGTCACTTCTACCCTGCCCTCTTGTGTATTGTGTACTATGGCATTTTTAATCAAATTGGAAAGTAGTATCTCCGCCAAATCCGGGTTCATCGTTTTGGTAAAATGGCCATCCTCTTTTAATGAAATCGTTACTTCCCTAAACTCCGCCAAATCGGCCAATTGCTCCAACAGCTTAGCTGCCAGTGCGTTAAAATCTACAGCCTCTTCGTGTTCGTATTGTCGGTTTTCTATTTTGGAAAGCATCAACAGCGACCGGTTGAGGCGTGTTAAGCGTTCCAATGTTTCCATCACCTTGCCGACGGCAGCCAGCGATTCCTCGCTCAGTTCTTGCTGCTCGGCCAATAGCTCCAGTTTGTTAAGAGATATAGCTAAGGGGGTTTGCAACTCGTGCGACGCATTCTCAATAAACTGCTTTTGGCTTCGATAAGTATCTTGGTTGCGTTGCAGCATGCTGATTACCGCCTCATTAAGGTCTTTAAACTCTTGCACATTGGTAGGCTCCGGCGCAAAAGGCTCTTCTTGGCCCAGCTTATAGGTTTTCAATTGCCCGAGCAAAGCATAAAAAGGCCTCCATACACGGCGCAGCAACAGGTTGTTCAGTACCAATATACTCAGCAGCATTGCTAAATATAGCCATAGCAGGGAGTATAGCAGGTCCTCTATCAGGTCGTCTTCTTCCACCATGGAAGTAATTATTTTTAGCTCGTAGTATCGGCCATTGCCAGTGCCAAATGCTGTGGTGAGCAATCGAACGGGCTCATAATCCTGCTCGTTTTCCATAAACAGCGTAGTATCCTTGTGCACATCGGTTACCTTCAATGCCTCTGCGGCGGGTATTTCGCGTATGGCGTAGTTGCTTTCGGCAAACGATGCCTTGTGCAAGATGGACGAGTCTTGCTCTACCCGCTTAATGATAAGGGTTTTGTAATTATCCAACCCATCATCTAGGCTATCGTAAACCTCATCCAGTATTTCGAAGTAGAAGAGTGTAGCCCACACGCCAAGGATGCCCAATAAGGCCACGGAAAAGTATAAAAGTGTATGGTTGAGCAATTTCATGATGCCACCAATTTATACCCGATGCCGTACACGGCCTGTATATCCACCTCGGCCTGGTGTTCTTTGAGTTTTTTACGGAGGTTTTTTATTTGGGAATAAATAAACTCAAAACTATCGGCCTCGTCAACATGGTCGCCCCATACGTGCTCGGCCAGCGAGGTTTTGTTCACCAACCGGTTCTGGTTCATCATAAAATAGAGCAGTATGTCCAGTTCCTTACGGTTGAAGGCTACCAGCTCGCCATTTATGGTAACGCTGCGGTCGTCCACGTCTACCGTTACGTTGTTTAGCACAACCAACTGCCTGCCTTGAAAGCCCTTACGGCGGATAACGGATTTTACCCTTGCGTTGAGTTCGGCAATGTGGAACGGCTTTACCAGATAATCATCGGCCCCGATGTTGAGACCCTCGATGCGGTCTTCCACCGAGTTTTTGGCCGAAATGATAATGATACTATCTTCCTTACCCAGTTTTTTAAGGGTACGTAATATATCCAACCCGTTGCCGTCGGGCAGCATAATGTCGAGCAAGATGCAGTCGTACGTAAACGACACGATTTTGTCGTGCGCCTGTCTTTTGTTGGCCGCCACTTCCACCACAAACCCCTCCCGCTGCAAGGATTGCTTGATAACATCTTGCAGGTCAGGCTCGTCTTCTATCACCAGCACCTTCATCTTAGTAAAGATACACAAGCAAAACTGGAAAGAATTGGGAATGCACTGTATAGCCCCAGACTTAGCATTAAAATAGCACCTAGCTTGAGGCCACAGCCCACAAGTGCCAAAGCTTTTCAAACTCCTCCACAAAAGGTTCCACTAGCCCAAGGTCGCTGGTTACCAATAGGTTTTCGTAGTTGCGCTCGGCGGCCGTTCGGGTCCAATTGTAGCTGCCGGTAAGAAGCCTTTTCCCATCGATTATGGCGAATTTGTGGTGCATGTGCTGCTCGCTGGTATCCATGCGCACGGGCACGCCCCACCGTACCAACATATCAATATCCGAACCTGCATCAAAACGTTTTTGATCGTCCGTAATCACACGTACCTTGATGCCACGGCGGTGGGCTGAGGCAATAACGGTGCTGATGTCGTTATCGCTAATGGTAAACACGCAAATATCCAAACTGCGGGTGGCCGAGGCCAGTTGGCTTTTGATGAGGTTTTTGCCGTCAGTACCTGGGCTAAACGTTACCAAATCGTACGGCTCGTTGTTTTCCTCATCAGGCAGCAGCAGTTTATTGGCATCTTCCAGCCATGCCAGCACCATTTCTGGTTCTTTTACCTTTATACCCTGCTTGCCCAAATCAAAAATACGGCTACGCAGCCATGCCAGTTGGTTTTTATTAAGCCTGCGCGCGCGAATGGCAGCCTTCAGCAACTTGCGGTCGGCACCCGTCATCACGCCAGCGGCAAAGTTGTCGGCCAATAGCGTATCAATTTCTTGCATAGGGCGCGATGTTAGTGTTGGGGCAAAAGTATCAGTTTCAACTCGGTGCCGCGGTCGTTCATGGTCATTACCACACTATCGGCTGTTACATGGTTAAGCTGTACTTTCTTTTCCAAATTGTTCTCGGCAGCCGTTACCAGCTTGTCGCCCTCCAGCCACCACTTGCCCGTTTCGGTATAGCTACCGCCAGTATAATCGTAAGTACTATCGGGCCTAAAAGAGAAGATAATGGTTTGCGGGTTAAGGTTCTCGGCGCCGTCGCTGTACAGCTTTACACACTTCCAGGTGCCCTTTAACAAGGCGGGGTCATATTTGGGAGCCGTATCGCACGATGCGAAAAACAAGAGCATGGCTACGGCAAGGGTACAAATAAATTTCATGAGGGGTTTCTTTTCGGTTACAAACGCCGTTTTAAAAAACGATATTGCCGAAAATAGGGAAAAAGGTTGATTGGCCGAAGCACATGTACATATAGCCCCGACCCTTCAATGCTTCTGTAAACTCACACATTACTTTCTGTTGCCCATGGACCATGGTGCCATTAACGCACCCCATTTACCCGCGCGATAGCGGCAATGCGCTCTTCGGCAAGCTTGAGGGCGGCGGCGTGGGT
>CAYYZT010000060.1:0-1411 GCA_964476015.1 uncultured Chitinophaga sp. | reverse complement strand
GCAGTTGATAACGCCACCGGCATTAATCAGGAAATCGGGTGCATATACTATGCCTTTTTCCAACAACAAGCGGCCGTGCAGTTGCTCGTCCTCCAACTGGTTGTTGGCGGCACCCGCCACTACGCGGCACTTCAGCCTATCCAACGACTGGCTGTTGAGCGTGGCCCCAAGGGCGCACGGGGCATAAATGTCGATATCGAGGTCGTAGGCGGCGGTGGTAGGCACCACGCTTACGGGCAGGCGGTCGGCCAAGGCGGCCAGTTTCTTTTCGTTGATGTCGGTAATATATACCACGGCCCCTTCTTTCACCAAATGTTCCACCAAGTAAGCTCCTACATGGCCAACGCCTTCCACCAATACTTTTTTGCGGGTAAGGCTATCGCTGCCATATGCTTTTTTGGCAGCGGCCTTCATACCGAGATATACACCGTAGGCCGTAAAGGGTGAAGGGTCTCCCCCACCGCCGAGGTAATCGGGCTTTCCGGCCACGAACTTCGTTTCGCGCGACACAAATTCCATATCGGCGGTGCTGGTGCCCACGTCTTCGGCTGTGTAGTATTTGCCGCCGAGGCTGTTTACAAACTTGCCGTACCTGCGCCAGAAAGCCTCGTTGGAAAGCTTGGCGGGGTCGCCGATAATAACGGCCTTGCCGCCGCCGAGGTTGATGCCGCTGATGGAGTTTTTATAGCTCATGCCACGGCTTAGGCGCAGCACGTCGCGCAAGGCTTCGGCCTCGCTCTTATAGTTCCAGAAGCGGGTGCCGCCAAGCGCTGGGCCAAGGGCAGTATTGTGTATGGCTATGATGGATTTAAGCCCGGTCTCCTTATCGTGGCAATACACGATTTGCTCGTGGCCGAGGTTCTCTATCTGTCCGAATACACCTGCTTCGTTCACGGTTTCTTTAGGGGTTTCTATCAGCGTCAGCATCCTGTCTTTTTTGCGTAATATTGCAAACACCAATGGCCGAAATTGGTTCCAAAGCCATTTTTGCGTTAAAAGCGAAACGAAATTAGGCTTTTTTGGATTAATAGGCTGGCACACGCAGCGACATGAAGCATCTATCCTACCTCAACAAATACCTCTGGAAGTATCGGTACCACCTGTTTTTCGGTATCCTTTTCGTTATTGTTTCCAACTATTTCAACGTGCTTTCGCCGTTGGTTATCCGCTATTCGTTCGATTTGGTGCAGGAAAACATTGCCTACTACCAATTGTTCGACGGGTTTGCATTGCAAGATAACTTCCGCACCGTTTTTAGTGCAGGCATTATGTTCACGGGTATTGTATTGCTGCTGTTGGCGATATTAAAGGGGGTATTTATGTTCTTTATGCGGCAAACCATTATCGTGATGTCGCGCCTCATCGAGTACGACCTCAAGAACGAGATTTACCGTCACTACCAAGAGCTGGA
>CAYYZT010000059.1:0-12983 GCA_964476015.1 uncultured Chitinophaga sp. | reverse complement strand
CTTTTAGTGCCGCCACGCAGGCCTCTAACCGGGGGTGTACCAACAAACTGCCGCCTACTAAAAAGAAATCCACTTGGTGTGCCGTGGCCAATTGGGCAAGCGTTGCCCATTGGGCGGCGTCGCCCTTATCGGGGTCTACCAGCACGGCCAGCATTTTGCGGCCCGCCTGCTTGTTGGCTATGATGCTTTGGTAGTGCGTGTTGTTCACCCTTTAAAGGTACAAAGAAATACTAGCAGCAAGTTTTTTTGAAGAAAACGCAGACATTATAAAACTTTATCGAATGACCTCCGTATAAATGCGTAGATGATTAGCCAAAAAATGATTTTTCCCTTAGGCGGAAAAAAGAATATTGAAAATAAGCAACTGTGCATCAGGTAGTTGCATTTATTTGCGTGAGTAATTGCCATTTGCCGTAACCTTTACTAACAGGGTTCCGTAAAAGAGAGAAAGTAGAACCTTTTTCCCCTGAACCCAAACCATCTATTATGAAACGTATCAACAAGTTAGCAGGTTTCGCTCTTCTGGGCATGTTTGCCATGGGAAGCGCCACGGTTAGCCAATTACGTATCACCAGCCCAGAAGTGGCGGCCAATGCCGACCGCTCTTTTGAGTTTAGGCAATCTGGCCAAGTAGATGTGGGCAGCGAGATGATGCCCCTTATCGGCCAGTTGAGCAAAGACGGGCGCAGCATGTACCTTACCGGCCAAAGCCACCAAGGCAAAAAATATGTTTATAAAATGAGCCGTGCCAACTCGGGTGCCGAGTTTGGCAAGCCCGTGAAGTTGGAAGGGGCCATAAACGGCGGCACATACGACATTATAATGCCCACCGTGAGCAAAGACGAGCAAACCATGGTGTTTGTACACAGTGCCAACGGTATGCAAAACGGCAACGACCTTTACATTGCCACCAAGGATGCCAACGGCGAATATACCGCCATACGCCCCTTGGAGGAAGTGAACGACCCCAACGTGAGCGACAGCTATCCGTGGCTATCTGCCGACGGCCTGCGCATTTACTTTACCAAGCAGCACGGCAGCAAAATTACCTTCTACGTGGCCAACCGCACCGCTACCGAGGGCACCTTCGGCAAGCCTGTGGAAATGGGCATTACCTTGCCTAAAGTAAATAACAACATGAGCTGCTACCTGAGCAGCGACGAAAAAGAAATCTATGCCTTGTCGGGCGAAGTGATTTATTATGCTGCCCGCAAAACTACTAAAGACAAGTTCGGCGTGCCCGTAGAGATTGCCAATACCGGTGCCACCGGGTACCTGAGCGGCATAACCCTTACTGACGATGCGAGCGAAATGTTCGTGTACAACTCGGTAGGTTTCCGCAACACGCAAATCATTCGGTTTGTCAACAATGCCAAAGACCTTTCCAAGCCCGGGCTCAATACGCCTGTGTATGAAAAGTAGAAGATAGATGGTTAGTTAATTAGGTCAACACAAGGAGCACTCCCACACGGAGGCTCCTTTGTTGTTTTTGGTGAATTTTTGTTTGAAATGTTTGGTTTTAATGCAACCAAACGGCAAGATTTCGACATCTAGCCTAGGATTAAGTTAAAATATCCTTAACTTAACGCCCCAGTTTTAACATCAAACTATTCAGCAAAATGAGGAACATCTATCTTCTTTTGCTATCATTAATCGCTACGGTACTGGCAGGTCCGGCGATGGCTCAAGGACATTTCGGTTGTGGTACAACCCAGATGTATAATGAGCTGATAGCAAAATATCCGGAAGCGGCTATCCAGCAGCAAAAATATGACAGCGTTACCCGCTTGGGCGCAGGCAGCAACCGCGGCCCTAACGATGTTTACGTTATCCCTATCGTTTTCCACATCATCCACAACTATGGCTCGGAAAACATTTCCGACGACCAGATTTACGATGCCGTACGCATTATCAATGAGGATTTTAGGAAACTGAATGCCGATACTACTGCCATTGTAAATGCTTTTAAGCCTATTGCAGCCGATGCTATGATAGAGTTTCGCTTAGCGGGTAGGGATCCGCAAGGAAACTGCACTAACGGCATCAACCGCATCCATAGCTTGCAAACCTATAATGGAGACGACAATGCCAAGTTGAACCCTTGGCCGCGCAACTACTACCTCAATATTTGGGTAGTATCGAGCATGCGCGATGGCGTGGCCGGGTATGCGTACTACCCCGGTGCGGTGGAAGGCTTGCGGGCCAATATCGACGGTGTAATGATATTGCACAACTATGTAGGCAGCATAGGCACTTCCAACGTTACCAACTCCAGAGCGTTGACACACGAAATTGGGCACTCGCTGAACTTGCCGCATACATGGGGCAATACCAACCAACCCGGTGTGGCCTGCGGCGACGATGGTATACAGGATACCCCGCCTACCGCTGGGTGGACCACCTGTAACCTTAACGGCAACCGCTGTACTGCTGGCGTGCTGGAAAACGTACAAAATTACATGGAGTATGCTTATTGCTCCAAAATGTTTACCCTAGGACAACGCGATGTAATGCGCAGTGCTTTGGAAAACCCCGTGAGCGGCCGTAGCAACTTGTGGTCGCAAAGCAACTTGGTGTTTACTGGCACCAACTTGGGTACGCCCATTTGTGCTCCGCACGCTGATTTTTATACCACGCAAAAAATGGCTTGTATAGGCGACCAAATCAATTTCCGCGACGCTTCTTGGGGTGGTGATAACATAACTTACAACTGGACGTTTGAAGGCGGCACACCCGCCACCTCTGCCGACCAGCACCCCGTGGTTAGCTTCGATACTCCGGGCTGGCACAGTGTTACTTTGCAAATACTTGCAAGCGGCGGCAACTCTACCGTTACTAAAAACGATATGGTGTACGTGGCATCTTCGTCCGCGGCATACTTTGGTGGCTACAGCGAAAATTTTGAAAACTCCAACCGCTTTGCCAACGATTATGTTGCGTTCAATCTCGATCCTTTTTCCGACAGTAAATGGGAACTGGCTAACGGGGGCTTCGAAAGCGGTAGTTCTGCAAGGCTGAACAACTTCGGCAACGTTAAAAACGACGTTGATGAGCTGGTAGGCCCTTCCATCGACCTCAGCATGGGCGCAGGCGGGGCACAATATCTATATTTTAGGTACTCCAACGCTACCAGTGCCCAAACCATTGCCGAAATGAAGGATACCTTAAGGGTGCTTTACTCTGTAGATTGCGGTAAAACTTGGGTGCGCTTGGCCACGCTTACCGGTTTGGATTTGGCCAACGATGGTTTCCATGCCGAGCCTTATGCCCCTTACTATAGTTTGAGCTGGAAACAGTACTCCGTGAGTTTGCCTACCGCGGCTACCGTTTCCAACAATTTCCGGTTCAAGTTTCAGTTCAAGTCTTCTGATAAGGGCAACAACATTTATCTCGACAACATCAATATTGGCTCTACCGTGGGCGTTGATGAGCAGGATTTGTTGAGCAGCAGCTTTAGTGCCTATCCTAACCCTGCCAACAACTTGTTGAACCTGAGCTACAGCATAACCCAGAACGATGACGTAAAAATCAGCATGTTCGATTTGCTGGGCAAGGAAATGGCCAATGTGAACGTAGGCCCACAAGTAGCCGGTATGCAAACACAGCAACTGAATACGGCTGGCTTGCCTAGCGGCATCTATTTTGTGAAACTACAAGTAGGCAACCACCAAGTTACCAAGAAGGTACTTATTGCCCGCTAATTTTTAGAGGATGATATAACCACGAGGGAGGCTCTGATAGAGGCTCCCTCGTTATTTTTGGGCCACGGCCCGCAATAGCGTACCTTAGCAAAACCAATGTCCGCACAACATTTCTTTACGCAACAACTGATGGCTTGGTACCGCCCAACAGCCCGCCCCATGCCTTGGAAAGAAGAAAAGGATGCTTACAAGGTATGGCTGAGCGAGGTGATTTTGCAGCAAACCCGCGTGGAGCAAGGCTTGCCGTATTATTTGAAATTTACCCAAGCTTTCCCTACCGTGCAGGATTTGGCCCGTGCCCCGGCCGACCACGTAATGAAGCTTTGGCAAGGCTTGGGCTACTACAGCCGTGCCCGTAACCTGCATGCCGCTGCCCAGTATGTAGATAAAGAACTCAACGGTCGGTTTCCGCAGGATTATGAGGGCTTGCTCCAGTTAAAAGGCGTGGGCGAGTACACGGCAGCCGCCATTGCCTCTTTTGTATATAATGAGCAACGCGCCGTGTTGGATGGCAATGTGTACCGCGTGCTTTCGCGCTATTTCGGCATCGATACGCCTATCGACTCTCCTGCGGCCAAGAAGCAGTTTGGCCAACTGGCAAACCAACTGGTGCCCACCGGCCAAGCGGGCACCTACAACCAAGCCATTATGGATTTTGGGGCCACGGTGTGTAAGCCAGCCCTGCCGTTGTGCCAGTCGTGCATGCTATCATCACAATGCGTGGCAAACAGGGAAGGCTTGCAGGAAAAACTACCCATTAAAGCAGGCAAAATAAAGCAGCGCGAACGGTTTTTCCATTACATTGTAATCAATGCAATAGGCCAAACGCTGGTGCAGCGGCGCACAGGCAAAGACATTTGGCAGGAGCTTTACCAGTTTCCTATGCTGGAGGCAGGGGAGTTACTAGCACCTCAACATGCATCTGTAAGAGCCTTTGTGGATGCCCTGCTACCCGAAAGCGGATGGCAGCTTACCGGGCACAAAGGGCCTTATATACAGAAGCTTACGCACCAAAAAATAACGGCGGTGTTTTGGGAAGTAGAAGCCGCCGCGAAACTTAATATGCCCGATTCGGGTTATATAGCCACTGCTCGCGGAAATTTGGATAATTTTGCGTTTCCGAAGGTTATCGATTGTTATTTACAGGATAACCGATTATATTTAAGTTTGACCTAATCGAGACCGAAAAGCGATATGAGAGGATTAAATAAAGTTACATTGATTGGCCATTTGGGAAAAGACCCCGAGGTTACTTATTTGGAAGGTGGCATTGCCCGCGCACGTTTTTCTTTGGCCACGAGCGAAAGCTATAACGACCGCGAAGGCAACCGGGTGGACCAAACCGAATGGCACGACATTACCCTCTGGCGCAAGCAGGCCGAAATAGCCGAGAAGTATTTAAGGAAAGGCAGCTTGATTTACTTGGAAGGCCGCCTGCGTACCCGCTCTTGGGAAGACAATGGCGTAAAAAAATATGCTACCGGCGTAGAGGGGCTTACCTTCATTATGCTCGACAAGAAAGAAGACGGCGGTGGCAACTATAATAATAGCGGTGGGGGCTATCAGCAACAAGCTAGCCAGCAACAGCAAAATAGCCAGCCACAACAACAAACCCCCACGCCACAACCGCAGGATACGGGCGGTGGCACTCAGGATTTCAACGACGACTTGCCGTTCTAATCCCATGGTTTCATTAAACTCAATACCAATTGGAAAGTAGTAGTAGTACGGACGGGGGAGATCCTGTCCAGCAAATGTTGCCCTTGCTATTGCAGGTGGCAGACCAATCCTCTGTTTCGGGCTGGGTAGTCATATCCATTATCGCTCTCATCATCCTTTTATTCTTTGGCGCGCTTATATCGGGCCCGAAAGTGTCATACTTTCCCTTGCTGTTGCTGAGGGCGGTGCTCAAGCCTATGGCTAAATGGTTGTCCAAAGGCATCAAGATTATCGAGAGGCGGTTGGATGCGCGCCGGGGCATCCATGCCGATGCCAGCAGCAGGCGCGAACTGGAAAGTGCCATGGATGCCGTACACCATCATTCTTCGGCAGGCGAGATACAGATGTTTAAAGGCATCGCTAAATTCAGCAGTACGCAAGTGCGCCAAATCATGCATCCGCGTACCAGTATCGCGGGCTTGGATGCAACCCTTTCTTACGAGGAAATGATAACCAAAGTGAAAGAGTCGGGCTACTCGCGCCTGCCCGTGTACCGTGAAAGCCTTGATAACATTATGGGCATACTGTACGTTAAGGATTTGTTGGAGTTTCTGGATGGAAACAGCTATTTGCGATGGCAGGATTTGATTCGCCCGACTTATTTCGTGCCCGAAACCATGAAAGTGGACGACCTGCTAAAGGATATACAGAACAAAAGGGTACACATGGCCATAGTCGTTGACGAATATGGCGGCACGGCAGGCATGATTACACTGGAAGACATACTGGAAGAAGTAATCGGCGACATCAAAGACGAGTACGACGAGCAAGACGATATAGACTTTGACAAGCTGGATGAACGTAACTTTGTGTTCGAGGGCAAGACCTTTATCAGCGATTTTTGCAAGATACTGGACATACGGGAAGAGATATTCGACACGGTGCGCGGCGATGCCGAGTCAATAGGCGGGCTGGTGCTTGAAATGGCTGGTGAAATACCGGAAGAGGGCAAGGAATTGCATTTCGCGTATTATACCTTTACGGTGCTTGCGGTGGGCAACAACCGCATAGAAAAAGTGAAAGTTACCTTGGAAGAAAAGGTTTATGAAGCATAGTATAACGAAGTGGCTATTCCTTCTTTGGGCAGTAATGGTGTTTGCCGCTGGCTGTGAAGAGCCGGTGTATAACCCGAAACCTAAGGGCTATTTTAGGATTGAGCTGCCCGAGAAGGCTTATGAGCGGTACATGGGCAATTGCCCATACAGTTTTGAGTATCCTGTATATGCCACAGTAGAACGGCATAATACCTTCTTCGGGGAGGATATTTCCGATTCGTGCTGGTTGGATATCCGCCTGCCCCAACTTACGGGCGACATCCATTTAAGCTATAAAGAAATATCAGGTGCCAATACACTGGAAAAGTTGGTTGAAGATGCCCATAAAATGGCCTATAAACACACCATGAAGGCCGATTATATAGATGAGTCGCTCATACAGACATCGAATGGTTTGGGAGGTATTTTATACGAATTGGGCGGCAACTCCGCGTCGAACGTACAGTTTTACATTACCGATAGCACCAAGCACTTCCTCCGCGGCTCGTTGTATTTTGGTGCCACGCCCAACCAAGATTCGCTTGCGCCAGTAATTAAGTTTGTGCGGGAGGATATGCTGCACCTTATAGAAACCCTACGCTGGGAAAAATAGGCTATCGCCCATCATCAAGCTTCGTTACCCCGCCCGATACGATGAATTTCATCACATCGGTAGTGTTGGCCTCAATGGGGGTAACGTCTTCCATTTTTACGATAAACAGATTGCCGGAAAAGTTGTAGGAGTGGGGGATATAGACCGATACCATGCCCTCCAAACCTAGGTGCGATAAATCGGTTTCCGTAATAAAACCCAACCGTTGCAGGTTTTCGTTGCCACCCATTTTTATTAAGGCGGGTTTGTTAAACTTGCGGTCCTCGCTTACAAAGGCTGAGAAGAAATCCTTGATGGAAGAATACACGATTTTTACCAGCGGCACATGGGAAATGCCCTCTTCTATCCAATAAAACATTTGTTTGAAGAGGCTGCCGCTGAGCATGCCGATTAGTACAATCAGCACCGTGCCTATTACTATGCCGAGACCCCTGAACCGCACGTCGAAAACGGCTTCAATCCAGTCGTTAAAGGTATTATCAATAAAACCGAACAGGCCAACGATAATATAAATGGTAAGCACGCCCGGCGCCACTAGCAGCATCCCTTTTAGCAAGTAGCCGAACAGTTTTTTGCCAAGTGCTTTTAGCTTTTTCATTATTACCAAGATACGTTATTAGGGGCATGTTGTAAAATAGCTTCCATTATCACCCCACAAGCCTTATGAATTTCCGCTTCGGTAATAACCAGGGGAGGTGCAATGCGTAGGCAGTTGGGCGCAAATAAAAACCAATCTGTCACTACGCCTTTTTCTATGCAGGTATCGATGATTTTTTTGTTCGTTTCGAAGCTGTCAAATTCCAAGGCTATCAACAAACCCTTGCTGCGGACAGAACGGATGGCGGGATGTACCAACAGCTGGCGGAAGAGCCTTTCTTTTTCCGCTACTTGGGCAATATAGTCTTCTTCCAACAGCGTTTGCAAGGTGGCCAAAGAGGCCGCGCAGCTTACGGGGTGGCCGCCGAAAGTAGTAATATGTCCTAATACTGGCCCATGTTGCAATACCGTCATCAACTCTTTGCTGGCGATAAACGCACCAATGGGCATGCCGCCACCCATGCCTTTGGCGCAAAGCAGCACATCGGGCACGATGCCCAATTGCTGAAAAGCAAACAAGCTACCCGTACGGCCGAATCCTGTTTGTATCTCATCCAGTATCAACAACGCGCCCACTTCGGTACAGCGTTGCCGCAACTGTTTTAAAAAATCCGTGTCGGGCACCGTAACGCCCGATTCGGCCTGTACGGGTTCCACAATTACGCAAGCGGTGCGGTGATTGATCTCGCCTAGTTCGTTTGAATCATTGTATTGCAACATCTTAGTACCCGGTATCAAGGGGCGGTAAGCATTGCGAAAGTATTCGCTGCCCAACACGCTCAGGGCCCCTTGGGTACTGCCGTGATAGCTATTGGCAAAATGTACCACATCGGGCCTGCCCGTATAGCGTTTGGCCAATTTCAGGGCCCCTTCCACCGCTTCCGCGCCACTGTTTACCAAATACACGCTATCAAGTGTTTCGGGAAGTTGCGCAGCCAATGCTTCGGCGAGTTTTACTTGCGGGCTGTGCACAAACTCGCCATAAACCATAAGGTGCATAAAGGTTTCGGCCTGCTTTTGCACCGCTGCCACAACTGCCGGATGGCAATGGCCCAAACTGCTCACGCTGATGCCGGCAATTAGGTCAAGGTATTTTTCGCCGTCAGGGCCATATAGATAAACGCCCTGCGCACGGGACACTTCCAAAAGCAAGGGTGCTGGCGAGGTTTGCGCTACGTGGTGCAGAAACAGTTGTCGGTGCGTACGGGTCATGGGGCAAAGATAGGTATAGTCGATGGTCCATGGTCGATGGTCCATGGAATAAAATAGTCAATGGCCCTTAGTGCAAGGGAGTGGGGGTACCGCGATAAATAGGTAATAGTTTTAAAAACAAAGAGCGCGACTAAGGCCGCGCTCTTATAAGCATTGTTCTCCATGGACCATCGACCATGGACTATGGACCGATCACAACTTACGTTTAACCTCGGTTTCGGTATAGGCTTCAATATTGTCGCCCGTGCGGATATCGCTGTAGTTTTTGATGCTGATACCGCACTCTTGGCCGCTATATACTTCCTTGGCATCGTCTTTAAAACGCTTGAGCGAAGACAAGTCGCCGGAGTAGATAACGATACCATCGCGGATAACACGCACCTTGCTGGTGCGGTACACCTTGCCTTCGATAACGGTACAACCCGCAACGGTACCCACTTTGGTAATTTTGAATACCTCGCGCACTTCGGCCATACCTGTGATGGTTTCCTCGATTTTCGGCTCCAACATGCCTTCCATGGCCGTTTTAACCTCATCAATGGCATCATAGATAACCGAGTACAGGCGCAGGTCGATATTCTCCTTATCAATAAGCTTGCGCGCAGTGGCCGATGGGCGTACTTGGAAGCCGATGATAATGGCATCCGAAGCGGAAGCCAACATAATATCGGTTTCGGTAATGGCACCCACGCCACTGAAGATAACATTCACTTGTATTTCTTCGGTGCTCAGTTTTAGCAAGCTGTCTTTCAAAGCCTCTACCGAACCATCCACGTCGCCACGGATGATGATGTTGAGTTCTTTGAAGGTACCCAGTGCCAAACGACGGCCGATTTCGTCCAAAGTAATGTGCTTCTTGGTACGCAAACCTTGCTCACGAATAATTTGCTGGCGCTTGTTGGTTACAGCCTTGGCTTCGCTCTCGTCGGCATACACCTTGATTTTGTCGCCTGCGGTAGGGGCACCGTTCAATCCCAAAATCTGTACGGCGGTAGATGGGCCAGATTCTTTGATACGGGCACCGTCATTGTTGAACATGGCCTTTACCTTGCCATAGTAGTTACCCGCTACCAGCATGTCGCCAATGTTGAGCGTGCCGTTGCTGATAAGTACGGTGGCTACATAGCCACGGCCTTTGTCCAACGATGCCTCGATAACGGTACCTACGGCTGGGCGTTCGGGGTTGGCTTTCAGTTCCAACAATTCCGACTCCAACAGGATTTTATCCAAAAGCTTGTCGATGTTCAGGCCTTTCTTGGCAGAAATTTCCTGGCTTTGGTACTTACCGCCCCAGTCTTCTACCAACAAGTTCATATTGGCCAACTGCTCTTTGATTTTCTCCGGCAAGGCACCGTCTTTGTCTATCTTGTTGATGGCAAACACCATAGGAACACCGGCAGCCGTTGCGTGGCTGATGGCTTCTTTGGTTTGTGGCATCACTTGGTCGTCAGCAGCTATTACGATAACTGCCACGTCGGTTACTTTGGCACCACGGGCACGCATGGCCGTAAAGGCTTCGTGGCCCGGCGTATCGAGGAACACCACTTGTTTGCCGCTTTCGGTAGTAACGTTGTAGGCACCGATGTGCTGCGTGATGCCGCCCGCTTCGCGGTCAACCTGTCGTGCTTTGCGAATAAAGTCGAGCAGCGAGGTTTTACCGTGGTCTACGTGGCCCATCACGGTTACGATAGGGGCACGCTCAACGGCTTCGTCAGCATCGTCGAATTCTTCTTCTTCTTCGGCCTCGTCCTCATCAGAGAGGTCGGTAAATTTCACCTCAAAGCCGAACTCGCTCGATACCAGTTCTATCACCTCGGCATCCAAGCGTTGGTTGATGGAAACGATAACGCCCAACTGCATACACTTGCTGATAACCTCGGTTGGGGTAACGCCCATCAACGATGCCAGCTCGCTTACAGAGATGAACTCTGTTACCTCCAGCATGTTATCCAACGAGCCGTCGTCTTCTACCTCGTTGGCCTCACGTTTGGCACGTTTCAGCTTGGCGCGGGCCTTGCCCTTAGAGCCGCCAGTACCGCCAAGCTTGGCAAGCGTAGACTTGATTTTCTCTTGTATTTCTTTCTCTGAAACCTCTTGTTTCGGGGCATCCCTATCGGTTCCGGTAGTTCTGCGGTCGTTGCCCCTACGGTCGCCGGGTCTTCCCACGCCACCGCCGCCGGGGCGGTTTTGCTGCACGGGCCTTCCTACGCCACCACCGCCGTCGCGGCGCGGGCCTTGCTGCCCACCCTGTTGGTTGCCAGTACCTTGGCCACCGCCTTGTTCAGGTTTTACCAAACGCTTGCGCTTACGCTTCTTGCGGTCGTCAGCACTACCGTCCGACGATGCAGCCGGGCGTTCTTGCTTGGCAGGCAACTCGATTTTGCCGAGAATTTTGGGGCCTGTAAGGGTAATACGCTCCGTGCGGCGGAAAAACTCTTCCTGTGGCGGTGCCGCCGGTTTATCGGGGGCAGCGGCAGGGGTTTCGGTCTTTTCAACAACGGGCGGTACTGGTGCCTCGGCTTTAGGTTCGCTTACCGGTGGTTGTGGGGCAGCGGCCTTTTCTTCCTGCACAGGTTTTTCCGGCTCTTTCTCCTTCACTTCTTCAGGAGCTTTCTCAGGGGTTTTCTTGCCCACTTGGTCCAAGTCTATCTTGCCCATTATTTTGGGGCCTTCCAGTTTGGCGGTTGGGCGGGCTTCCTCCTTAGGCGGCTCGGGTGCTTTGGCGGCAGGCTGTGGCTCGGCAGGTTTTTCCTTGCGAGGCTCTTCGGCAGGCTTGGGCTTCTCGGCGGGCTTGCTTACGCCACCCGTTTTAATAATGATGTCCTCCTGCTCCTCGTCGCGGCTACGGCCAACGGGGCGCGCCGGGCTTTCGATAACAACGTCTTCACGGTTACCTTTGCCCAAGCTAATTTGCTCCGCCTTGCTGCGCAGGGCGGCATCCTTACTAAAAGCCTGTTGCAACGAGGCATACATTTCCTCCGTTACCTTGGTAGCGGGGTTCACGCTAAAGCCTTTGCTCTTGAGGTGATCGATAATAGTGTTCACCCCAACGTTAAATTCATTGGCAACAGCAGGCAACCTTTTCAACTTTGTTTCTTCAGCCATTTAAGCTCCTATAGTTTTTATTCTTAGTCTTCAAACTCCGAACGTAGGATGCGGAGTACCTCGTTGATGGTCTCCTCTTCCAAGTCGGCGCGGCGTATAAGCTCGTCTTTGTCAAGCTCCAGCACGCTGCGGGCTGTATCGCAACCGATGGCCTTCAACTGGTCAATGATCCAGCCGTCGATTTCATCGGAGAATTCTTCCAAATCAATATCGTAGTCACCCTCTTCCTCGCTATCGCGGTACACATCAATGTCGTAGCCAATCAAACGGCTCGCCAATTTAATGTTCATACCGCCACGGCCAATGGCAAGGGATACCTGATCGGGCTTCAAAAATACGGAAACCCTTTTATTTGCTTCATTAATATCCACCGAAGTTATTTTGGCCGGGGCCAAAGAACGCTGGATAAGCAATTGTAGGTTGTTGGTAAAGTTGATGATGTCGATGTTCTCGTTCTTCAACTCGCGCACGATGCCGTGTATACGGCTGCCTTTCATGCCCACGCAGGCACCTACCGGGTCGATGCGGTCATCGTAGCTTTCCACGGCCACTTTCGCCTTTTCGCCCGGTTCGCGAACAATTTTCTTGATAACGATCAGGCCATCGAAAATTTCCGGCACTTCCAGTTCCAACAATTTGGCAAGGAAAGCGGTATCGGTACGGGAAAGAATCACCACGGGGTTGTTGTTCTTCATTTCCACGCGCTTCACCACCGAACGCACGGTATCGCCTTTCTTGTAAAAGTCGCTCTTGATTTGTTCTGATTTGGGCAACAACAACTCGTTACCGTCATCATCCAACAAAAGCACTTCTTTTTTCCATACTTGGTACACTTCCGCAGTGATGATATCGCCCACGCGATCTTTGTATTTTTTATAAACCTCGTCCTTCTCCAGCTCCATAATGCGGCTGATGAGCGTTTGGCGGGCGGCCAATACGCTGCGGCGGCCAAAGTCGTCAATCACTATCTGCTGGTATGCTTCCTCGCCTACTTGATAGTCA
>CAYYZT010000058.1:7988-13127 GCA_964476015.1 uncultured Chitinophaga sp. | reverse complement strand
TGCCCAAACGCTCGGCGAGGCCAGCCAAGGCGTTTACCAGAAGATAAAAAACCAAACCCTAGTTAAGTGAGGCTCACGTTTCTTGGCACTGGCACTTCGGGGGGCGTACCCATGGTTGGCTGCACCTGCGCCGTGTGTACCAGTACCGACCCGCGCGACAACCGCCTGCGCAGCTCGGTATTGATTGAGGCCGACGGCAAAACCTTGGTGGTGGACAGTGGCCCCGATTTCCGCCAGCAGATGCTGCGCCAAGGGGTAATGCGGCTGGACGGGATTATTTTTACCCACTCACACAAAGACCATACGGGTGGGCTTGACGATATACGGGCCTACAACTTCAGCATGAAGCGCGATATGCCCCTGTATCTGGATGCGGATACGGAAGAGGCTATCCGACAGCAGTATTCCTATATTTTCAACCCCAACCCTTATCCTGGCATCCCGCGGGTACGGCTGCACCCTATCAGTGGGGATAAGCCTTTTGAGGCGGAAGGCATCCCTGCAATACCCATCAAGGTAATGCACCACCAAATGCCGGTGCTGGGTTTCCGCTTTGGCGATATTACTTACATTACCGATGCCAACTACATCGCCGCCGAGGAAATAGAAAAGATGCGCGGCAGCCGCATCATCATCCTCAACGCGTTGCGCAGGGAGCCGCACATTTCGCACTACACCCTACAACAGGCCATCGAGATGATACAATCCCTCCAACCCGAACAAGCCTACCTCACCCACATCAGCCACCAAATGGGCAAGTACGAAGACGTAAGCCGTGAACTGCCACAGGGCATCGCGTTGGCGTATGATGGGCTGGCGATAGAGTAAGTTACGGGTTACGAGTTACGGGTTGCGAGTTGTATGTAGTAGTATATGTGCTAAAGTATTCATGCCATGTTATGATATTAGCCATTAATCGCTGTCTATTTCATCACCCAACTCGTAACCCGCAACTCCCATCATCAAACCCGTAACTCGCCAACCCGTAACCCGTAACTAAAAAGGGAGCCAGCTTTCGCTAGCTCCCTTTCGGTCAAAACAACGTTTGGTTGTGTTATTGGGCCAAGTAAGCTTTCAAGGCATCGCACTTGTTGGTGGCGCGCAGCTTGTTTATGGCTTTGTCTTTGATTTGGCGTACGCGTTCGCGGGTAAGGCCGAACTCCTCACCAATATCTTGTAGTGTCATAGGGTGCTCAACACCGATGCCGAAGAACAGCTTCAATACGCCGCGCTCGCGCTCGGTAAGGGTAGCCAGGGTGCGCTCGGTTTCTTTGCGCAGCGAGTCGTGGTACTCCATACCGGCATCGGTGCGGTCGGTGTCGGTGTTTTCCAACACATCCAGCAGCGAGTTGCTCTCACCGTCGGTAAACGGCGCGTCAACCGATACGTGGCGGGTGCTGATGTTCATGGTAGCGGCAACTTCCTCGGGCGAAATCTCTAGCAAGGTGGCCAATTCCTCAGGGGTCGGCTCACGCTCGTACTGTTGCTCCAGTTCGGCCAAGGCTTTGTTGATTTTGGTAAGCGAGCCTACTTTGTTAAGCGGCAAGCGCACCAAGCGGCTCTGTTCGGCCAAGGCTTGGATAATGGACTGGCGAATCCACCATACGGCGTAGGAGATAAACTTGAAACCCTTGGTCTCATCAAAACGTTGGGCGGCTTTCACCAAGCCCAGGTTGCCTTCGTTGATCAGGTCGTTGAGGGACAGGCTTTGGTTTTGGTACTGTTTGGCTACCGAAACCACGAAACGCAGGTTGGCGCGGATAAGCTTCTCCAGTGCGCGTTGGTCGCCTTCGCGGATGCGCTGCGCCAAGTTCACTTCCTCTTCGGGCGTCAGCAGTTCTTCGCGGCCGATTTCCTGTAGGTACTTTTCCAGCGACTGGCTGTCACGATTGGTAATGGATTTTGAGATCTTTAGCTGCCTCATTACTGATCTAAGTTTTTAAGTTTTTATTTTTTTGGTGGTGCTTGATATTTCTTGTCCGCGATGAGTTACAACCACACAAATGGGCGGTAAGTTCACCACATATAAACATTGCAATTTTAAATTATAGTATAGGATTAATGCGCTTTTGAGCTTTTCCCCGTGTCAAAAGTGTGCGTAAGTTACGGATATTTAAATTACTCCGCCACAAAAAAATTACAGGGGATTCATTTAACGGTAACATTGCAGCAATGTTGTGGCTGCGCGGGATTTTCTTTAGCGGCATGTTTGTGTAGTAATTGTTGCGTGTATCGGCAAGGAAGCACATTTAGATGCCGGTGTCAAGTTTATTTAAAGTAAATGAAGAACGCCTCCCTTGCGGAAGGCGTTCCATCGTAATGCTATATTTATTGCTGAGGTTTACTCGCCGTCGTTCACCAACAGGCTGCGGTGGTCTTCAACGCTCATGTTCAAAAATTCTTTCAAGGTCATTTCTTGGTCAATCAAGCCCTCCTCTTGTGCTTGGTAAAAGAAGGTTTGTGCGGTGATGGGTTTACCTTTTTTCAGCTCATCCACCAGCTTTTGGTTGCCGCCCAGTTTGTTGGAGTCGAAGTAGCGGTAGGTATTGTCTTCGGTAATGATGAAGAACTTGCCTTTTGCGGTACCTATAGTATAGTTTTTAGAGGTACTATAAGTATAGGTGTTCTTGTTGTCCAGTCGAGACATCTCTATGGCAGGCAAGGTGCTCATCACCACGGGGTTCTCCAAGTCGGCAGGGGTTATCTCTATGTAGCGTTTCTCCTTGTCCAACGTGTTGGTTACAGAGCCTACTACCACATCGGATAGGTACATGCCGTTCAGGTTCACCACCTCAATCTGCATATACTCCTTGCCGGGCAGCTTGTCCTTGGATAGCTCGGGGTAAAAGGGCTTGTCGCCCACTTTGGCCGATGCTGTCGCATTAGGGTCTACCGAAGGGTTGTTTTTCGATTTGTTATAATTGTCGATGCTGGCAGTGCCGTCAAGGGGCACAAAGTTGCCATCATACTGCGAGGTGAGTAATAGTCTTACCATCTCGGTCCGGGAATATCCTTCCAAAGACGCTATCGCGTAGGTTAGATCCGCTTGGGCAACTGCAGTATTGTACAGGCCTCCCGCAAAAGCTAAAATTCCAAATATCTTTTTCATCGCTCTCCACTCTTGAATCGTTTCTCAGATACCGATTCAAGATTCCATTTCTATGCCACACCCCTTATTACGGGTGTGGAACGGGAATGTTGCAACCACGGCGCAAACCGCATGGGCACATGGGTTTCCATATTGCTGAAACCCCCTCGTGCCAAGGGTTTTGGAAGGGTGCATATTTTGCTAAACGTGTCTAGCCAAAGAAACAATCTGTGGTGCGCGCCACACAATTTTCCCAAAATCCGCATTTTTTCCCGCCTGCTGATATGGTTTCTCTACACGTTGTGGAATTAATGCTTCATAAAGTATCGTGTGTGGTTGGTTTTATAGCCAAACAAGTACATGGCCATAAGTGGTGAAATGCAGGTGTGGGCTTATTTGGGCATAGCTGGGCCATTGGTGCAAACGCCGTATGTGTAAGTAAGGTATATGTTTTGCCTTACCGTTAGGCAGAGTGGATGGAACTGTTTACCCTAAACAACGTGAAAAAATGAAAAACTGGTTACTCTCAACATGCCTGGCGGCCATTGTAACGGTAGGTGCCGTAGCCGAGGCAAATGCCCAAACTTCCATAGGCGTTAAAGGTGGATACAGCGCATCGTCGTTGCGCGGTAAAGATGTGAGCAACATGAACTGGCGCAACGGGTTTGCCGGCGGCTTGTTTGTAAACTTCGCTGTTTTCAAGGCTTTTACCATTCAGCCGGAGGTGTTGTTCCGCCAGCGTGGCGGTTCTACCCGCAACGAGACCCTCGACATCAACCAGCGCATCAACCTATCTTATATGGATGTGCCGGTGCTTTTCAAGCTTCGCTTGCCCATCGACAATACCTTTTACCCGCACATTTATGTGGGTCCGCAATTTAGCTACAATATAAAAGGTGAGTACGAAGTGGGCGGTGGCGATGGCATTACCGTGTACGACGACCTAAGCGTGCGCCGCGTGGATGCTGGCGGGGTAATGGGTTTTGGTTTGGATATAGTGTCCAACAAATTCTTCTTGACCACCGATTTCCGCTATGGGCTGGGTGGTTTCAACATCGACAATTCCGATGAGCCGTTCCTTATCAAAAACCAAGACTTGGCCATTATGGTGGGCGTGGGTTTCAACATCGGCGGCAAGGATTAACAAGCCCTAACAAACACTATCGAAAGACAACTATTCATTTACTATAACTATAAAATCACACGTCATGAGAGATTTACTTTGGTTGATAGCTATCATCTTGCTGATTGGCTGGCTGGTAGGATATTTTGGATTCGGCGAGGCAGTCGGTGCCTTCATTCACGTACTGTTGGTGTTGGCCATTATCGCCGTACTCATCCGCTTGATATTCGGGCGCGGGTAGAGAGCATTGTGTAGAACGAACCGAGGAGATATCTACGCCTGTACGGGTCGCAACCAGTTGGTTGCGACCCTTTTTTAGTCTGTACAGATTGTTGTTTTGAAATAATAATTATTTTATGTTGTTGTATTTTAAAATTAATATTCATTATGTTTACGGCAAATAATTTGCCATGCAAAAACTATTCTTTTTTACTTCCCTGCTATATATGTTGGCTGGATGTGGTGGCTCAAGCGAGCCCGGTAGTTATATTATTTTAGCCGAGGTACCTAGTACCGAGACAGGCACGGCAACGCAGCCTTTTGTTCGGAAGAATATATATTCCTTGGCATTCGATGGCCAAGAGATAGTTGCCATGAAGAGGGGAATCAGTGTGATGAAATCCAAACCGGCTGAAGATCCAACCAGTTGGGCTTACCAGGCCGGCATACACGGTTCGTCGGACGCTCCTAGGCCAAACTGGAACCAATGCCAGCATGGCACGTTTCTTTTTTTGGCTTGGCATAGGATGTACTTATATTACTTCGAAAGAATATTGCGTAAGTCGAGCGGTGCTGCGGAGTTTGCCTTGCCTTACTGGAATTACAGCGACGACCGGAGGCAAGCCGTGCTGCCCCCAGCGTTTTGGAACCCGGCTGACGGTTCCAACCCGTTGTATAATTCCCGTCGCGATGCTTCTGTTAATGAGGG
>CAYYZT010000058.1:0-7978 GCA_964476015.1 uncultured Chitinophaga sp. | reverse complement strand
GTGGTGAGCTACGAGGGAGCCTTTAGGTATACCGATTTTACTACACCTCCCGGCTTATTATCTTTTGGTGGTATAACGGTGAGCGCTCCCACGCATTTTACGGGCCCGCACGGGGCTATAGAGTCTCAGCCTCACGATCAGGTTCATATGGCAATAGGAGGAGATATGCAAAACCCCAACACGGCGGCACTCGATCCTATTTTTTGGCTGCACCACGCCAATATTGATAGGCTTTGGGAGAAATGGATGGCACTGGGCCGTGGGCGCTCATATCCTACCGCCGACGAGTTTTGGATGAATTACAAGTTTACCTTCTACGACGAGAACGGAGCGGAAGTGAAAATGTCTGGCAGCCAGATACTGGATATAGCAACACAACTAAACTATAAATATGATGACCAGT
This sequence comes from uncultured Chitinophaga sp., assembly GCA_964476015.1. Lineage (GTDB taxonomy): Bacteria > Bacteroidota > Bacteroidia > Chitinophagales > CAIOSU01 > CAIOSU01. The sequence goes on along the minus strand of CAYYZT010000058.1, from coordinate 7,575 downwards.
ATAATATTGAGCCGATAAAGCCGCCGGTGAAGTTTGTGCAAAACGAGTTCCGGTTGCCGCCGCCCGCAACGGTGCTGGAGTTTGCGAGGATAAACAACGTAACTACCCAAGGAAGCATTACCCGTGTTTCGCTGGGCAACAGCAAGGCTAAAGGTATGGACAAGTTTGTGAATGCGGCCTTGAAGAACCTTAACGACACATCGCAAGCCAACAATATGCAGATACTGCTAACCTTGGATGGAATTACTTTTGATTCCATGCCGAGAGGGGTGTTTGAGGTTTACTTTAACCTACCGATGGGGAAACCGGCCGAAATTGACAACAAGCACTACGTAGGCAACATCAGCCTCTTTGGCATAGAGCCGTTGAAAACATCCCAAGGCAACCACCATCACGGGCACGGCGAGGGGCACACCACCAACAGCGGGGTAACGGTATTGGATCTTACGCCCGTAATCAATGCCTTGAAAGGAAACGTGGGAAACCTAGATATAAGTATAATACACAAAAGCGCGGTAGTGCAAGATGGCGTCAAAGCAAAAGACAACAACTTGGGGGAAATTAGAATCAAGAACATATCCATATCGGGCGTGCAATAATCATCTTATTTAATCACTTCCCGGCTTTTTTCCTCTGGATCCAAGTCTTCCTCATGGATAAAGATGCGCACGGCATTTTTGCTCGGGCGTATTTTGCCGCCGAAAATATTGGAGTACACATAAGTAACCTGCGCCCCAAAAAAGAAAATGGTGGCCGAATAGAATATCCACACCATGATAACCAGTACGGAGCCGGCAGCATCGTATAGCGTACCTACGTTGCTGCTGCCCACGTAGTAGCCTATAAGATGCTTGCCCAAGCTGAACAGCACCGCCGTAATAGTGGCACCCACAAAAGCATCCTTCCACTTTATGCGCGCATCGGGCAGCAGCCTGAAGATAAACGCGAACAGCACGATGGTAATGGCCAGCGGCAGCACAAACGAGGTGGCATTGATGTACCACATTTCCAGCCCCGGTATTAAACGCAGCAGCCACTCGCCCAACAGAGAAGCAATGGCGTTGAGTATAAGGGAAATAAGCAGCACGAAGGCCAGGCTCAGCACCATGGCAAACGATAGGAGCCTATCGATGGCTATTTTGAGGATGCTTACCTTGGGCTTGGCCTTCACGCGGAATATTTCGTTGAGCGAACGCTGTATGGTGATAAAAACCGTGGTGGAGGTAAACACCAACGCCACGATGCTGATGCCTGTGGCCCACCAGTGTTTTTGAAAAACACCGATGTTGCCGATGGTTTTCATAAGCTCCTCGGCACCGGTTTGGCCCAGTATAGAAGAGATTTCCGCTTGCAGCTCGCGCTGGAAATTCTCTTCCTCAAAAAACACCCCCGCAAGGTTAATGATGATAATGAGGATGGGGGGGAGGGAAAATATGGTATAATAAGCCAGCGCGGCAGCCATTTTCATAGTATCCTCGTCGGCAAATTTTTGAAAGGATAAGGATAAAAGCTTCCATAGGTTAGAAAGGGTACTCTTCATAATTTCCACAATTTACGCCACAAATTCCCATATTGGCCACAACGGATGGCATGGCACAAAAATCAGGCACTTTTTTTGAATAACATGGGTCGGCAGAAATTTTGGATGGATTAAACTACTACGGTGATGAATTTTAAACGAGCATTGGTGATAGATGATGAAGTGGAGATTGGATTGTTGCTTTCGTCATTATTGGGCAATCTGGGCATTGAGGCTAAATACGCCAGCAACTTGGATGCGGGCCTGCGCCTATACGAAGAAATTAGGCCCCAAGTAGTGTTTTTGGACCTAAACCTGCCAGATGGCTCCGGTTTTAGCTTGGTGCCCAAATTCAAGAGCAGCAGCACTTCTTCGCGTATAGTGGTGATAACCGCGCAAGACGGGCAGAAGGAGCGTGCCATGGCCGAACATTTGGGGGTGGATTGTATCATTCCGAAACCGCTTAGCAGAAACCATATTGTACAGGTGCTGGAAACGTTGGGTAATGGATTGCCCAAGTAGTGGGGCGCAATTTCTACAATTCCACAAAACTGTTTTGTATATTGGGATATTATTGGCGAAAGCCTGAAAATACTTTGAACCACACACATCAATTTAAAACATAAGCTATGAAGCGGATTTTGATTGTAGATGACGACCAGGATATATGCGCTTTGCTTAAGCGTTTCTTGACCCGCCACGACTATGCTGCGGATTCTTGCCAGCGCGGCGAGGAATGTCTTCAAAAAATTAACAAGGAACGGTTCGATTTGGTGCTTTCCGACTTTAGGTTGCCCGATATTGAGGGGCTTGATTTGCTGAAAGCCATCAAAGATGTGCATGCGGATTTGCCGGTAATCATCATAACGGGCTATTCCGATGTGAAGGTGGCCGTTACGGCTATTAAGATGGGTGCTTACGATTATGTAACCAAGCCCATTTACCCAGAGGAAATCCTCAACACCATCAAAAATGCGCTAGAGGCCAAAACGCATCCTAAAGCTGCCGTGGCTGGCCCTACCGGGCTGCCTCCCAGAAAATCGGCCACCGAGGCTGCCAAGGCGGGCAAGAGTACCTATGTGATAGGTGATAGCCCGCAGGCGCGCCGCGTGTACCAAGAGATTGAGCTTATTGCCCCCACCAACATGTCCGTTATCATCAATGGCGAAACGGGTACGGGCAAGGAGTACGTGGCCAACGAGATACACCTGAAAAGCAAACGCCACGGTGGGCCATTTGTGGCCATCGATTGTGGTGCATTGCCCAAAGACTTGGCCGGTAGCGAACTCTTCGGCCACGAGAAAGGCGCGTTTACGGGTGCCGTGAAAGAAAAAGAAGGCAGCTTTGAGCTGGCCAATGGCGGCACCTTGTTCTTGGATGAGATAGGCAACCTGTCTTACGACATACAAGTAAAGATGCTGCGTGTGTTGCAAGAGCGCAAAATACGCAGGGTAGGGGGTGTAAAGGATATACAAGTGGAGGTGCGCGTGGTAGCCGCTACCAACGAAGACCTGAAAGCAGCCGTGCGCGAGGGCAAGTTTCGCGAAGATCTTTACCACCGTCTCAACGAGTTTGCCATTGATGTGTCGCCGTTGCGCCGCCGTAAAGAGGATATTTGGTCGTTTGCGCACCACTTCTTAAGGCTTGCCAACGAGGAACTGGACAAAGCGGTTATCTCCTTCAACGAGCAGGCTAAGGAAGCCCTGTTGCAATACCCATGGCACGGCAACTTGCGCGAACTGAAAAACGCCGTAAAGCGTAGCGTGCTGCTTTGCCAAGGCGAACAGATTGAGCTGATGCACCTGCCGCCTGACGTGATACACTACGAGCACAACGGCCACGACCACCACGATATGGGTACGGACCTTAAGGCCGCTGCGGTGGAAGCCGAAAAGGATGCCATATTGAAGGCGCTGGAAGAGTGCCGTGGCAACAAATCGAAAGCGGCGCAGTTGCTCAACATCGATAGAAAGACCTTGTATAACAAATTGAAGAGTTATAGTATCAAGGCTTAAACATAAACCACCATCAAAACGAAAGCGCCACGGCAACACTTGCCGTGGCGCTTTTTATTTTCCACAAATGGGGAAATGCATGCCCGAACGGGTAAAGTTTGCTTCTGGCATCATGGTGAATATATTGCTTTTTATTTGGGCAAACTATTGATTTTCATTGCTTTTTGTAGGTTTTTGCCGTTTTGGGTATGGTTTTTTCTTATACAAGTATTGAATCAAAACCTTTGATTATGTCACTGTTGGGTATGGATATTCCGCAGCAGCCTGATAGGGATGCACGGAACAAACGCAGGGATTTGAAAGACAAAATACAAGGAGTGCAAAAGCACCCAGTGGAGCGCAAAGAAAAACTGAAGCCGCACCCGGACGAGCCCCGCGAAGAGCACATTAATTCAATCAACCTTTAAACACAAAATATCATGCAACCTTTCACGCTACAGAAATTGGATTTGAAGAAGACTTTTAAGGCCAAAGACGGAAACGGCATCAGCGAAGACCATCGCAAAACCATAGCCATGGGCCTATCGCAAGTATTGGCCGATAGCTATACCATGATGCTTAAAATCCATAACTACCACTGGAATGTTACCGGCTCCAAGTTTTACTCGATACATAAACTTACGGAGGAACAATATACCGAGGTGTTCGAGGCCATTGACGAGATTGCGGAACGCATCCGCACGTTGGGCTTCCTTACACCGGGCACGTTCTCCGATTTCGCTCAGCTTACCACCATTAAAGATGGCAACATGGAGCTGGAAGAAAATGCGATGATAATAGACTTGGCCGAATCGCACCTCACATTGGCCATGACGGCCAAAGCAGTTGCGTTGAAAGCCGATGATTTTCATGATTTGGCCACTGCCGATTTGCTCACCAAGCGCATTGAGCAACACGAGAAATATGCTTGGCTGTTGCGCAGCTTGCTGGATGGCCAGCCTAAAAGAAAGAGCGGCAAGTAATTGTGCCATTAACCCCTAAAAACGAAGCCATGGAAAATTACGAAAACAAAAGCCGAATACCCAAGGCGGCTTGGATAGTAGGAGGTTTACTGGCCTTGATGTTAATGTTTTGGGCAGTATTTCACGTGTTTAATATGGGCCCAGGAGGAAATAACAATAATGTTATCCATCCGCAAGAAAACAGGGATGAATCGGTAATGGTAAACGACCCCGAAAAGGATGAAGTGCTGGGGTGGTACGAAACCACCATCAATAAGCTGGAGAGCCGGGTAGACCAAATGGAGAAGCACGCCATAGAAAAAGCTGACAACTCCGTGCAGGCGCAACTGGTAGAGCTGGAAACGGAACTCGATACCTTGCGCAGCCACTATAAACAAGTAAAACAAGCCACCCAAGGGGAGTGGATGGAGCTAAAAAGCCGCTTCGAAATGACCCGGATGCAGGTGGAAGAAAAGCTGCAAAACGATTATAGAAATTACTCCGTAAGCAAATAAAATCCGAGAGCATGAGGCCCAACTGGCGAGACATACAAAAAGGATACCGCATCATGATAATCATCATTTTGCTGGCGATGTTTGGTGCGCTGGTATGGACCGTGTTTTCCTAAAAAACCACTGTTATGTTCGAAAATTTGAAACAAAGCACCCTTGCCGCAACTACCACGTTGCTACGTAGCAAAGGATATAAGGAAGATTTTGAAGTCGACCGCGACGGCCTGTACATTATGGGCCAAAAGGAAGAGAAGCATTATAAGCCCGCCGAGGTGAGCATTTGCTCCGTGATACGGTTTGAGGGGGCCAGCGACCCCGGCGATATGTCGGCCATTTATGTTATTGAATTGTCCGACGGCATTAAAGGCCAGTTGGTAGATGCCTATGGGGTATATGCCGACAAGCATATTGGCGAATTTATGAAACAGTGCAAGTTCGACTTTGATGCCAGTACGCACGATTGAGCGTACATAGGCTAAGGAACTGGATTGGCTAAAAAAGAAACAGGTGCAAGGCTATGCTTTGCACCTGTTTCTTTTATGTACCGAGAGGGAGACTTGAACTCCCGACCTTAGGGTTATGAATCCTACGCTCTAACCACCTGAGCTACCTCGGTAAAAATAGGGACTGCAAATATACACGCATTTTGGAAGCCGTGCAATCGGGAAGGGTAAAAATTGTTACTAGTTATTGGTTATTGGAAAAACAACTAGTAACCAATCAACTAATAACCTCTTTCAAACTCAAGGCTTCTGCCATGCGCACGCCCTTGTCGGTTTGTTGCAGGGTGCAGCACTCAATATGTGCATCGTGCTCGAAGAAGAGGATATGGTTTTCTTGCTGGGCTTTGTGCAAAAAGGTTTTCTTCTCTTCCAGCGTAAGCAATGGCCGTACATCATAGCCCATTACATATGGTATCGGCATGTGGCCGGGCGAGGGCAGCAAGTCGGCCACGTACACAATGGTTTTATCCTTATAGCGGATGTGCGGAATAATTTGCGCCTCGGTATGGCCGTAAGCCAGCATAAAATCCACGCCCGGTATAATCGGTTGGCCATCGGTAACATACTGTAATTGCCCAGAAGCCTCTAGCGGCAAAAAGTTTTCGGGCAAGAAGGATGCTTTTTCCCTATCGTTTGGCTTGGTAGCCCAGCCCCAATGGGCAGGGTGGCTCCAATATACCGCATTGGGGAAGGTAGGTGCCAGTTTGCCATCACTCAACCGCTTTACCGCGCCACCGCAGTGGTCGAAGTGCAAATGGGTGAGGATAACATCCGTAATATCTTCCGGGGCAAAGCCGTACTTTTTCAGGGAGCTTAGTAAGGTGGCATCGCCATGCGGCTCGTAATAGCTGAAAAATTTCTCGTTTTGCTTGTCGCCCATACCGGTATCAATCAACGCCAAGCGGTTGCCGTTTTCCACCAGCAGGCAGCGCATGGCCCAAGTAACCAGGTTGTTGCTGTCGGGCTGGTGTATTTTCTGCCAAATCACTTTCGGCACCACGCCGAACATGGCCCCGCCGTCAAGCTTAAACAGTCCGGTATCAATTGTGTAGAGATTCATGTTTTAGTATCAAGTATCTTTTTCTTAATAGCTTTAATAAGCACATCGGCAAATTAGCACATGGTCTACTAGATTATTCCTTGTTTTTATCCGGGGCGTATTTGTTGAAAGGGCGAATGATAAGACGTATGCCACGGTCGTAATTGATGTAGTTCCACAACCAGTTGATAAACACTACCACTTTGTTTTTAAAACCGATAAGCGAAATCAAGTGTACGAACATCCACACAAACCAAGCAAACAACCCTTGGAAACGGATGCTGGGAAGCTCCACCACCGCTTTGTTTCTGCCAATGGTGGCCATACTTCCTAAATCCTTATAGGTAAAGCCTTTCAAGGGTTCGTTTTTTACCAGCCTTTGCAGGTTTTTGGATAATAGCTTGCCCTGCTGGATGGCCACTTGCGCCAGCATCGGGTGGCCTTTGGGATAGGCGGGCACGTTCATTTGCGCCACATCGCCCACGGCAAACACGTTGGTAAGGTCTTTTACTTGGTTAAACTCGTTCACCTCTATGCGGTTGGGCCGCGTAAGGGCATGTTCCACCCCGTTTATCGCGGCACCTATTACCCCTGCGGTCCAAATAATGGTATCGGTTTCAAAAGAGGTTTCTTTATTGGTGAAAACCTTTTTGCCCACCACGTCTTTTACGGCCGTATCGAGCCAAATATTCACGCCCAGGTCTTGCAGGTATTTCATCGCTTTGTTCGATGACACGGGGTCCATCACCGCCAATACCCTTGGGGCGGCTTCTATCAGGTGGATTTGCATGCGGCGCAAATCCAAGTCAGGGTAATCTTTGGCCAATACATGGCTCTTTAGCTCTGCCAAGGCACCTGCCAACTCCACCCCAGTGGGGCCGCCGCCAATGATAACAAAGTTCATCAGGCTTTTTTGCTCCTCTAGGTTATCGGTAAGCAAGGCTTTCTCGAAGTTTTGGAGGATAAGGCTGCGCAAGTTGAGTGCTTCGGGTATGTTTTTCATCGCCATACTTTGCTCCTGCATGGATGCCATGCCGAAGAAGTTG
>CAYYZT010000057.1:0-13271 GCA_964476015.1 uncultured Chitinophaga sp. | reverse complement strand
TGATGAGTACGTTCGCAGCGTGAGCGAACGTACTCATCAGGTATATGTAATTCCATATCCGTATCTACCTGAACGTCTTTTACATAGTCCTGTTCGCGCTCCAATTGCTCTTGGTAAACCTCCTTGAACTCCGTTTGGCGCAGTTCGCGGATGGTTTCATCGAGAATTTTGTGATACATATCGTACCCAATATCAGCGATAAATCCGCTCTGTTCGCCACCTAAGAGGTTGCCCGCCCCCCTGATGTCCAAATCCCGCATCGCAATCTGGAAACCGCTGCCCAAATCGCTGAATTGCTCTATGATTTGCAGGCGTTTACGGGTATCGGTAGGCAGGGTGCTGAGTGGCGGGGTAAACAGGTAGCAGAACGCCTTTTTGTTGCTTCGGCCCACTCTACCGCGAAGCTGGTGCAAGTCGCTAAGGCCGAACCAGTGGGCATTGTTGATGATGATGGTGTTGGCGTTCGGTATGTCAAGCCCCGCCTCCACTATGTTTGTCGAGACCAATACATCATACTCACGGTTATCGAACTTGATCATGGCCTCTTCCAGCTTGTCGCCCTCCATTTGGCCGTGCGCCACGCCGAAATGCACGTCTGGCAACAATCTCTTCAACATACCGGCCACTTCCATAATGTCCTTCACCCGGTTGTGCACGAAGAATACCTGCCCGCCACGGTACACCTCGTATTGGATGGCCTCTTTCACTATCTCCTCGTTAAAGCCATGCACCTCCGTTTGTATTGGCTGGCGGTTGGGCGGCGGGGTACTGATTACGGATAGGTCCCTGGCCCCCATCAAGCTAAACTGCAACGTACGCGGAATCGGCGTGGCAGTAAGCGTAAGCGTGTCCACGTTGGTTTTCAGTTCCCGCAGTTTTTCCTTTGCCCCTACGCCGAATTTCTGCTCCTCGTCTATAATCAGCAAGCCTAAATCCTTGAACTGCACGCTTTTGGCTATCAGGGCGTGGGTGCCCACTATCACCTCTATCTTGCCCGCCTTTAGGTCGGCCAGGGTTTGTTTTTTCTGTGCGGCCGTACGGAAACGGTTTAGCAGTTCCACCCGTATCGGCAGCCCCTCGAAACGCGCCTTGAACGTCTTAAAGTGTTGCGAAGTAAGGATGGTGGTAGGGGCCAAAACGGCCACCTGCTTGCCATCGGCGGCGGCTTTGGCGGCGGCACGAACGGCTATTTCCGTTTTGCCGAAACCTACGTCGCCGCAAATCAGGCGGTCCATAGGGTAAGGCTGCTCCATGTCGCGCTTAAAGTCCGTAGTGGCCTTCTCTTGGTCAGGCGTATCCTCGTATATAAAGGACGCCTCCAGTTCGTTCTGGATATAAGTATCGGGCGCAAACGCATGCCCCTTCTGGGTCTTGCGCTCGGCATAGAGCTTTATCAGTTGCTCGGCAATGTCCCTAATCTTCTTTTTGGTCTTGCGCTTTACGGTCTCCCAAGCATCGGTGCCCAGCTTGTTCACCTTGGGGGGCGTGCCCTCCTTGCCCACGTACTTGCTAATCTTGTGCAGGGCATTGATGTTTACGTACAGCAGGTCGTTGTCGCGGTAGCGCAGGCGCACGGCCTCTTGCACTTGGCCGTTTACCTCTATCTTCTCCAAGCCGCTATACACGCCCACACCGTAGTCGATGTGTGTTACGAAATCGCCCGGCTGTAGCTCTCGCAAGGTTTTCAGCATCAGGGCTTGGTCTTTGCTATAGCCTTTGCGGGTGTTGTATTTATGGTATCGCTCAAAAATCTGGTGGTCGGTGTACAGGGCCAGTTTCAGATCATGGTCTATATAGCCCTCGTGTATGGTGGTCATGATGGGGTGAAACTCCACCCCGGCCTTCATATCCTCAAAAATGTGGTAGAAACGCTCAATCTGCTTCGGGTTATCCGCAAAAATGCAGTTGAGGTATTTTTTGAGCGTATTCTCTTTCAAATTGCCTATCAGTAGCTCAAAATTCTTGTTGAAAGCGGGCTGTGGCGTTAGGTTAAAGTCGTACACCGCCTCCGGATTGCCCAAGGCCTTGTTGCTGTATTGCAGTAGCGGAAGCCCGAAAATATCGTCCAGCACCTTGCCGCTAGTCTCGAAAGTTTTGATAGGCTCTTGCTTGAAAAAGCCAGCTTCTTCCTCGCTCAGCGGCCGCTTGCCCGCCACCACGGCTTGGTGCATGGCCACGGCGTTCTCGAAAGCCTTATCCAACCGCTCTACCATAAAATTCAGGTCGCGGACCCAAATGGCGGTGTTGCGGGGCAAGATGTTGAAGAACGAGGTCTTTTGGTCGGTACTGAAATGGGTCTGGATATTGGGTACAATGTCCACCCTCGAAATCTTTCGGGTGGAGAGCTGGCTGCTGGGATCAAACGTGCGGATGCTTTCCACCTCGTCGCCGAACAGCTCCACACGATAAGGCAACTCGTTGCCAAACGAGAAGATATCCACTATACCGCCCCTTACCGAAAACTGGCCCGGCTCATACACAAAATCCACCCTTTCAAATTCGTACTGCGCCAGCAGCTCAATCATAAAATCCACGTCCACCTTCTCATTTATCTTCAGGTGCAGCGTGTTTTTAGCGAGGATTTTCTTTTCCACCACCCTTTCAAAAAGGGCTTCGGGATAGGTAACCACCAGTTCCGACTTGGTATGGGCGTTCGATAGGCGGTTTACCACCTCGGCGCGTTGCAAAATGTCGGTATTGTTTACCTGCTCGAAGATGCCGGGCTTCTTGAACGAATCGGGAAAGAAGAACACGTCCTTCCCTTCCAGCATGTTCTTGAGCGAGTTTTGGAAGTAGGCGGCCTCCTCCTTGTCGTTGCAAATAAAGAGGTGGTTGCAAGTGGTGTCTTTAAACACGGCGGCGGCCAGTACCGACGGGGCCGAGCCCACCAATCCCTTCAGGTGAAGCGACGGGGCCGTTTTTTCGCCCAGCTTTCCTGCAATCTCCTTCACTCTCCTGTCGGAGCGGTACCGATTCAGTATCTCCTCAACGTTCATTTTCGGTAATGCAAAGATAACTTATTAGACACAAGATGTGAGACACAAGACACAAGACTGCTGCAAAAAGGCGAGTACCTCCTCGTCCTCGCTTCCAGCGAGGATGCCGTAACGTTGAGCCTTCGGCTCCAACCTTATGCGGGATTTATGTTGCGTGTGGAGCTGGAGCCCAAGGTTATTTGTCCTCGTTTCCAACGCGGACAAGTAAGGTTTTATCACGCACTTTAAAGCGCATGGGGGACATTCCCTAAGTATCCTCTAATAAAAGCAGGCACCCGCTATATCCCCAATTTTGCATAGCCGATGCCTGCCAACCGTTGCCCGGTTATTTACTCTCCAAGGTAATAATTTTTGAGATAGGTGTCAATATTGACACCTAAAAATTTTCCCTTTCGTCCAATCTTGTGCGTGTATTCCCCTCATGGACGATCAGGAGTTCCTTATAAAACTGGGCACAAACGTGGCTACTATCCGTAAGCAAAAAGGGCTTACGCAGCAAGAGCTTTCATGGAAATGCGATTTTGACAAGAGTAACCTTATCCGCATCGAAAAAGGGCGTACCAATCCTACGGCCCTTACCCTGCGCCGTTTGGCCACCGCCTTGGAAGTACCCGTACATTCGCTGATGGAAGTGTGAGAAAAATGTCTGTTATAAAATAGTCGCTACCCCATGGGGTCGGCAGGCTTGCCTCCGGGCTTAAGGCGAAACAGGTTGCCTTCAGTATCGCTCTTTCGCTGGATTCTGTCGATTATCCCAAAAACGAACGAGTTCAATAACATCCCCATTAACACTATACAGCAAGCTAACCTGTTTTACTATAACAGCTTTTCTTACTAGTCCATCGTCGTCAATGGGATATAGGTCCGGTATCGAAGCAATAATATCCAATATTCTGTCTACTTCATCACTAAAGTCAAATGCCGCCTTTTCGCCCCATTTACGCATAAGATAATCGAGGATGCCTAAGAAGTCCGCTTTAGCTTCGGGCGACCAAATGATTATTCCCATCGTATGATGCCCGGATACTTTTTCTTCAATTCCTCTTTTACCACATCGTGCGGGATACCTTTGCCGGCATCCAAGCTAGCCCTTGCTTCAGCAACAGCTCTTTTCTGCTCAGGGGTCAATGTAAAACTGCCCTCTTGGCTTTTTACCTCTTGAAGCAGTAGCTTTAGGTATCGGGTGAGCAGTTGCTCATCATCGATACTTTCAATGGCGGTATGGAGGCTTGTCTTCAGTTCGGCAATGGACATGGCAAGGCATTTTTACTAAGATAACCACAATTGGGTAAACTTCATTCCGACTACCATTCCACTACCACGTCGAAAATTCCCCTACAACCGTCTAGCAACATGGCAAGGCTGCCAGATATTCCCTAGTTTGCGGCCGTAACCAAACCATGCCAATATGCGAGCCATTATTACCAAGGAGTATGGCCATATGCAACTAATGGAAGTGCCCCTGCCCGAACCCCAACCGGGCGAGCTGCTGGTGAAGGTAATGTACAGCACCGTAAACCGAACCGATGTAGGCTTTCAGCGGGGCAAACCGTATATAGTGCGCCCGTTTAGCGGGCTTGCTAGGCCCAAGAGGCGCATCCACGGCAGCGAGTTTTCGGGAGTGATAGAAGCACTGGGCGACGGCGTGTCCAACTTCAATGTGGGCGACAGGGTGTTCGGGTGGAGCGACGAACACCGCTTTGGCGCCCATGCTGAATATATGGCCGTGCCCGCCGATAGTCCCGTGGCTATCATTCCGGCGGATATGGACTTTGAACAGGCAGCCCCTATGCTGGAAGGGGCACATTATGCTTGGAACGATATTAAGGCGGCCCAAGTGGCCGCAGGGCAAAACATCCTTGTCAATGGCGCAACCGGTGCCATTGGTTCGGCGGCGGTACAGTTGGTTAAGCACCTCGGTGCAAGGGTAACGGCGGTGTGCGCCACGCCCCACATAAATCTGGTAAAATCGTTGGGGGCTGATGTGGTAATCGATTATACCCAAACGGATTTCACGGAAATAGACGATACGTTCCATTTCGTGTTCGATGCAGTGGGCAAAAGTACCTTTGGCAAGTGCCGCCGCATCCTCAAACCGAAGGGCATCTATATCTCTACCGAGCTTGGCCCTTACGCGCAGAACCCGTTTTTGGCCTTGCTCACGCCACTGTTTGGTGGCAAGCGGCTGTTGTTTCCCATGCCGGCCATTAACCAAGATGATGCAACCTTCTTTGCGCGGCTAGCCAAGGAAAACCTATACCGTCCCGTTATAGACCGCACTTACCCGTTGGAGCAGATAGCCGATGCCTTCGCCTATGTGGAGACCGGGCAAAAAATTGGGAACGTATTGGTAAAGGTGGCCGCGCGATAAGCCTATTGCCTGTTTTGCGCCTCGCTTTTGCCCAAATAAGCGGCTACTTTAGTTTGTAGCCTTTCGGGGTCGGTGTCATATTGCGGTATAAGGCATTCCTTTTCGGGGAACCGCTCAATATGCAGCCTTTGGGCAGGGAGTGCTAAACGTACGCCCAACTCCTCCGCCAACTCCATTACCTGAAGGATAACTTCGTGACGGGCCTTCAGTTCTTCGGGCCACCCCGGCACCGAGAAAAAGATATAGAACAGGATATCGATGGAGCTGCTGCCTAAATTGTTTACGTATACATGGAAATAATCCTTGCGTGTATCGGGGTGCCGCTCCACTATCTGCCGCAGGCCGTCAACAAACACTTTTATAAGGGCCGGGGGCGTATCGTAGGTAATGGAAATGTTGGTAGTGTAGCGGCGGTAAACCCGCATACCCAGGTTGTCCACCGTCATATCGGCAATGCGCCCGTTCGGCACGCTGATAACCGAGTTGGCAAACGTGCGCACCCGCGTGGAGCGGAAACCCACTTCCTCCACCGTGCCGTCTTTTCCGTCGAAATTTATCCAATCGCCTATTTGGAACGGCTTGTCAACGAATATCATTACCGAGCCAAAAAGGTTTTTGATGGTGTCTTGCGCGGCCAACGCCAACGCCAAGCCCCCGATGGAAATGCCGGCCAACAGGGCCGTAATGTTAAAATTGAGGTTTTGCAGTATTATAAGCACCCCGATAAGCACCACAAAAACCTTGAGCGCACGCCGCAACAAGGGCACCAATTGGTCGTCGAGTGTGGTGTTGGTCTTGCTGGCCGCACGGGCCACGTAAAAAGCCAGTAGGTCAACCGCTTGGTAGAAGCTCAGGGTAATGAACAGCGGGGTAAGGATGTTGAGCAGGATGATAATGTAGCGCGCAAACGAAATAGGCAACTGCAATACCGGCAAGAAAAAGGTGAGCGTGATGGTAACCAGTATCAAGCTCATCGGTTTGGCAATCTTGTGTATCAGCCCGATTTGTGTGTCCACGTCGCTATACCGCCGCGAAGCGGTACGCATGCACAGCTCCAGCAAAAAGGTTTGGATGCGATGCAGCAAAAAAGCCAACATGATGATTAGCAGTGCGCCCATATACTGCCACAGGTGCAGCCCCAAGGCCTCTTTGTGGGCCACGTCGGCCGGAAACAAGTTCATCAGGAAGTCGCTTCCCAAGGGGTAAATCTCCCGGTGCATTTCGGGTATTGCCTCCACCGTTCGGCGGCTGTAGTACCAGTTTCCGTCCACCCGCTCCAGCATTATCTGGGGGTGGTTGGCAAACAGTACGTAGCGGTGAAGTTTGGTAAGGCTATCCGTATAATCCGGGTTGTTGGGCACCATTTCCGCATCCACGTATAGGGCACGGGCATCCAGTATCTGCTTTAGCTTTATGGCTAAATCTTTGGCCTGTTCCGCATCGGGGATATTGAACGCGCGGGCTGCTAGCTCTAAACGGAAACTGGGCGGCTGCAAATATTTTAGGTGCGTAACCACCGTGTTGCGGGGCGTATACAGGCTGTAGTAAAGCGTGTCGCCGTTATTGTCCACAACCCACCGCTCGGGCATGGTGGGCGCATCAGGGTTATCGTCTTGCGCCCAAAGCAGGGGCTGACAGGCAAACAACAAAAAGAAAAACGCGGTAATGAAACGAAACATTGCTGCATTCGTTTTGGTAAGTGGGCAAAAATAGGCATTTACCCTAAAACCCGATGCCTTTTCTTGCTTTTGACCCTTGCTTCGCTGCTGCCACAGGGCCGTGCGCAAATAAAAAAGCCAGCCTTAAGCAGTTGGTTAAGACTGGCTTTTTTGCCACAAAACGCTCTATCTGTCGTTCAGCACAAACTTGATGGGCACGGTGTATTGCACCTTCACTTCGCGGCCGTTTTGCTTGCCGGGCTTCCATACGGGCATGGCCTTTACCACGCGCAGGGCCTCTTTTTCCAAGTGCTTGTCGGTGCCCTTTGCAATGGCGGCGTCGGTTATTTGGCCCGTTCTATCCACCACAAAGGTTACGAACACGGTACCCTCTATGCCATATTCCCGGGCGATGGGCGGGTACATGGTGTTCTTGGCCAAGTATTCCAACAAAGCCTTGTTACCGCCAGGAAACTCGGGCATCTGCTCCACTACCGTAAAGGTTTTATTGCTCGTACCAGTACCCGTTGGGGTGGGCGCTACTGGCGGTTCCTCAAAAATGCCCATACTATCCACGCCATCAATATTGGTGGAGCCCGTATTCAAGCCTAGTAATTCTTCTTGCGTTTTAATATCGCTCTCGGTAGGCTCGTGCTGCACTATAATCGGCACTACGTTGGCCGTGGTTTTAATGGCCACTTTAGGCTGCGGCTTTTCGGCGGGCGGCGGCGTGTTGTACACAATGTCTTCCATAGGGGGCGGAGGTGTCATTACCGTGGGCAGCACCTGAGGTATAAACACATCCTCCACCGCGCCGTGGTTGAACCGATAGAACGAGTACCCGCTTAGGGCCGAAAACAACATAATGGTAACGAAGAAGGCGAAAAGAAGCCTGCGTTCGCTGGTTTGGCGCAGTTTGTAGGCACCATAGGCTTGGTTGCGTCCGGCAAATACAACCTTGGTCCAGCCGGAGCTGAAAATGTCGTTTGAAGGTAACATGGCGATGGATTTTATATGTTATTGGAAATGCCTCATGTAGATATATCAACACCGTGGGGTAACAGCTTGGTGCTTCGCCTCATTTTGTCAATCTATCCCGTTTTCATGTTTTTGATGCGTTTTATAGTAAGATGCAGCGGTAGGAGAAATTCCATAAGCGGCCTTAACTTTCCGCATACTTTTGTAGTTTCACGTCTCCCAATTCATATTTCATACTTGCGTTCATGAACCTTGATTTAAGCGGAAAATACGCCCTTGTAGGTGGTGCCAGCAAAGGCATCGGCCGTGCCGTGGCCGAAGAACTGGCCCTGTTGGGCGCGAACGTAGTGGTAATGGCCCGCTCGGAAGATTTGCTAAAGCAATCCGTAGCTGCCCTGCCCAACAACGGCAGCCAAGCACACGGCTACCTCGTTGCCGACAATACCCGGCCCGACACCCTGCGCCAAACCGTGGAGGCTTGGCTGAAACAGCATGGCAAAACCATCCATATCCTTATCAATAACACGGGCGGCCCGGCAGGCGGCCCCGCCATTGATGCCAAACCCGATGAGTTTGTACAGGCTTTTACCAACCACCTGCTGTGCAACCAACACTTGGCGCAAGCGGTGGTGCCGGGCATGAAAGCGGCGGGCTATGGGCGTATCATCAACATCATCAGTACCTCGGTAAAGCAGCCCATACCGGGCTTGGGCGTGAGCAACACCATACGCGGGGCGGTGGCCAATTGGGCCAAAACCCTCTCGCTGGAGTTGGGGCCGTTCGGCATTACGGTAAACAACGTGCTGCCGGGCTTTACGGAAACCGAGCGGCTGGAAAGTATCATCGGCAACAAAGCGGCCAAAACGGGTGCGGACGAGGCCAAGATTATAGAGGAAATGAAACTGGAAACACCCGCCCGGCGTTTTGCCAGTGCCAACGAAGTGGCCGCCGCAGCCGCATTTTTGGCCAGCCCGGCCGCGGCTTACATCAACGGCATCAACTTGCCTGTGGATGGCGGCAGAACGGCCAGCCTTTAACCCCAGAAAACCGCTATGGAAACGACCGAAAAATCCATCAACCCGCAAATAGACCCTACTTGGCTCGAAGTGCTGCAAGACGAGTTCAAGCAGCCCTATTTTGCCCAGATAAAACAGTTTTTGTTGCAGGAAAAAGCCGCCCGGCAAACGGTTTACCCGCCCGGCCCGCTTATCTTCAATGCCTTCAACCTTACGCCTTTCGACAAGGTGAAGGTGGTGATATTGGGGCAAGACCCTTACCACGGCCCGCGCCAAGCGCATGGCCTGTGTTTTAGCGTTCAGCACGGCGTACAGCCGCCGCCCTCGCTGGTGAACATCTATAAAGAGCTTAACTTGGATTTGGGGTTGCCCATACCCAACCACGGCAACTTGGAGCATTGGGCCAAACAAGGCGTGCTATTGCTCAACGCCATCCTTACCGTGCGCGACGGGCAGCCAGCTTCGCATAGCCAAATCGGTTGGGGCCGCTTTACCGATGCCGTTATCCGCACCCTGTCGGCCAAGCGCAGCGGACTGGTGTTTTTGCTTTGGGGCAAATTTGCTATTGATAAGTCTGCATTGATTGACCGTAGCAAGCACCACATCCTTACGGCACCGCACCCCTCGCCCTTGAGCGCGCACCGGGGCTTCTTGGGCAGCAAACATTTCTCCAAGGCCAACGAGCTATTGGTAAAGCAGGGACAAACCCCTATCGACTGGTCGGTTTAAGGCAAGCGGTAGGCATTCAAATTTCCTTCGGCATCGCCTACCAAAAGGGTCATATCCCCGCCATCGAACAAATGGCCCACGGTCATCAGCGTATTGCCTTTTATGGGAAGGCCCTGCAACAGTTGGCCCGCCATATCCAACAAATACACCTCGTTGCCCGATGTGCTTACCAGCCCCAACACTTGGAAGTCGTTCTTCAGGCTAAATACCCGTGCTGGCAAATCCACCTTTTGGGTTGGCGCAAAGGTAGCGGTGGCCGATAAATCCGGCTTCGTAAAGGTCACTTTGTCGCTGGAAACGAAGATGTATTGCAAGCTGCTATCTACCATAGCGCAAGTGAAATACTGGTACGGCGGCAAGGCATCGGCCGTGCTTTCCTTTACGTTGCCCTTAGCATCTATGGTAAACAATACACGGTCTTCGCTGGCATTTACCAATTGGAACGTATTGCCTTGGGTATTCACGCAAAACGGCTGGTTGAACTTAGCCTCCAACCGAATCGGCTTCTCATGGCGTTCGCCGTTTATGTTGTAATACAGCAGCGTACCGTCCACATTGGTCAGTATCAAGTAATCCTTGCCATTGGCCTTGGCTTTCTGCAACGCAAACGGGATGGTGCCCACGCGGGGTTTGGGGTTCCAGCCCTGTAACGGCTTGCCATTGGCGGTGTATCCGTACACCTTGTAATTGTCGCAAGCCAAGAAGTATTGGTAGTTTTTGCGGCCATCGTCCATTACAAACAGGCCATTGGTAGCCTTAGCCTGCAACCCTATGGGGAACTGCTCCACGTTGTTGCCGTTACGATCGATTAAATGCAGTTTCTGTTCGGTATTGAAAAGCAACTGAAGCTTGCTGTTTTTGTAAAGGTCTATTTGATGTACATCACCTATAATGGCCCCGTCCAAGCTTTTCCTCCAAAGTATCTTGCCCGCCTTGCTCACCAAGTATATGTTATAGCGTGCATCCTGTACCACCACCTCTAGCTCGTTGGTAGTGTGGTTAGTTACCAAATGCGGGTGGCCAATCATCTGCGTATCCAGCGGCAACCGCCATACCAACGCATCGGAGGAAGTAGGGGCCACATCATCGTTGGCATCGTCCACGGCCAAGGTGCCGCCCACATTGTATTGGATAAGGCCATAGGTAAACAACACCCCGTCGTCGTAATTAAACTGCAAACCTATCGGGCCGAAATCCTGATAGCCCCCCTTTCCTTCCAACACCGAGCCTAACACCAACAACGGCATTAGTTCGCCCATGCGGGCTGGATTAAGGTAAAGATACAAGCTGTTGGTGGCCGACACTTCTTGCACATAGGCCACATAGGCCGGGGTGGTTGCTAGCGTACTGCCCGCTGTCACTTTGCCCAACAGCTTTTTAAGGGTGTTAGCCTCGTTGGCAAAAAAAGCGTGGCCTTTGTACACGGCATAATACGGGTTGTTCAACGGCAGCCATGAGCCAATACCCAAGCCCGACACCAAAGCCGTATCGTTTTTCAGTTGCCCAATGGCTACCTCTCCCAAGGCATCTTTAAAAAGCGTGGCCGGGGCATTGGTACGGGCCATTTCGGCAAGCGATTGGCGGGCCAAGTCCTCGTCGGTTACGGGCAACGTTAAAAACCACTCGGTGGCATAATCTTTATCCAAAGGTTCCAGCAGTCCGTAACAAGCGGCGGGCACCAACCAGCCGTTTAAAGAGGCCGCGTTGGCCGACGTTTCCATATCCAGCACCAACTCTTGTGCGGCGAATACGGCAACGGTGGCAGGCAACACTTTATCGAACTCAAAAGGCAACGTGGCTTCTTTGTTGAACAGGCTGGAAACCCCTTCATGGTGCGGTAGCGTATAGCCGCCCAATAGAATACTGCCGTTGCGCAGGTTCACGTCCAAGGCCATCCACGAGCTGAAAGCGGTAAGATGCCCTAAAAACGGCGTTTGCATTTCATCGATAAACTGCCTGCCCAATTGTTTGAACTGTGCGGGGTTGAAAAACAGGGAAAGGCTTGCCTCCTTGCCCGCATGGTTCCGTATTTTGCGGTAATGCGGGTCGGTATCTTCCAAAGGGTCTTTCTCGCGCAACTGTACAATGCCCTCTTCCACCAAAAAAGCAGAAAAGCTGCCCATCAAAATACCGTTGAGCGAGGCACAGGAAAACGGCTTTGTGGCGTTCGGCATTTGAATGTCCAGCACGGTTTCCTCTTTGTATATGCGCTTGTTTATTTTGGCACCCTTAATGCCCGATAGCTTGCCCAAAAGCTCTTGGGCATCGGTTTCCCTGCCATCCACCAAAAACAGCCAATCATACTGCTCGGCACCGGTAGCGTATAGCGATGCTATCAAAGGCACGCCCGAAAGCGTATAGCCCGACGAGCGCAGGATACTGTCGAAGGCCGTAAGCTGGTGCTCCAGCCGCTCAAAAACGGGCAAGCCATAAACGGCGGTGCCGTAGGGAAGATTTTTTAGCGAAGAAAATACTTCTAAAGACTGAGCGGTACTTAAGTAAAATGACGTATTTTGCAGCAGCGCATCCTCCAAAGGCCGCGATTGTGTTTTCTTCCAGAAGGTATAAAAGAAATAACCCAGCGCGCCTACAAGCACCGATGCCAACAATACTATGGTAATATAACGTTTCATTAACTTGAAAGCAGTAATTTTACAAAGCTAAAGCATTCACTTACGGAATGTTTGGTAAAAAGGTCAAATAAAGTCAACGCGCGGTTGT
This sequence comes from uncultured Chitinophaga sp., assembly GCA_964476015.1. GTDB lineage: Bacteria > Bacteroidota > Bacteroidia > Chitinophagales > CAIOSU01 > CAIOSU01. Next base: position 802 of record CAYYZT010000057.1, on the reverse strand, counting down.
GTATAACAGGCTATTAGGAATTGCAGGTATATCGGGGCTATTGGCTGTCGGCCTCGGTGCTTTCGGGGCCCACGGGCTGGCAGATAGCTTGTTGCCGAACGAAATGCATGTTTTCGAGACGGCCAATCGATACCATTTTTACCACACCATAGTATTGGTTTTTGTGGCCATACTCTATGCCCGCGACGAATCGCGCATGTTGCGCATGGCCGCTTACGCGTTTATTGATGGCATTTTGTTGTTTTCAGGCTCTCTTTACCTCCTTTCCACCAAGCACATCCTCGGCATCGGCTCTTGGGGCTTTCTTGGGCCGATAACGCCCGTGGGCGGGGTTTTCTTCATGGTGGGCTGGCTTATACTGGCTTGGTACGGCTTTAGATATGCCAAGGTGCAGCGTTTCCGCAAAAAACTGGACAGCAACGGCGATTTCCGTGTGGATGAACAATAAGTAGCCTTGCCTGTTTCCTTGTTTCCTGTCGCACTTGGCCATAACTTTGTATCTTGAGGCCACCCGTTTGCCCAACTACTAATGACGACCAACCCAAACATGCTGTTTCTGCTCGACCTCTCGCTACCGATGAAAGACCCGGTGGTGATTTTTTTGATTATACTCGCTATTTCGCTGCTCTCGCCCTTAGTACTTGGCAAGCTTCGTATTCCCGGCATTATCGGCATGATACTGGCCGGCGTATTGCTGGGGCCGCATGGCTTCAATGTATTGGCAAACGATGCCAGCATTGGGCTATTCGGCAAAGTAGGATTGCTCTACATCATGTTCCTCGCAGGCTTGGAGGTGGACATG
>CAYYZT010000056.1:11300-13359 GCA_964476015.1 uncultured Chitinophaga sp. | reverse complement strand
ACGATTTGCAAGGGCTTACCCCCAACACCCAGTACGAAGTGCGCGTGTTGCCGGGAACTGCCAACCACTTTGACTAAGAAATGATTACAGAGCACGTAACCGAAGTAGTGATTGCCGAGGCTCTGGGCCAAAAAGTAACCGGCAACAACAGCGTGCAACTGCGCACACCGGGTATGCTGGACTTCGACCTATACCCTAACCCTACCCAAAGCTACGCCAAACTGAGCGTGAACGTGGGCGACGAAATGAGCAACGTAACGATGCGTGTGATCGACATCAACGGCCGCATCATTGAAGAGCGCAACTACACTTCGGTTGACGGCATCCAACAGTTCGACCTGAACTTGGGCGGCTACGGAAACGGCATCTACAACATTTACGTGGCCAGCAACAACGTGAGCAGCGTAAAGAAACTGGTAGTGATGAAATAAGTTGGACCACGGACGATGGACCATAGACCACGGACAACAAAACAGTCTTGTGTCTTGTGTCTCAAATCTTGTGTCTAGAGAATAAAATAATCATGATTCGCAAGCGCGGTGCTACTTAAGTGGGGCACCGCGCACTTTTTTAGGGAATGGCAATGGTGATGTTTACTGGCTGCCAAAGCACACCTCAAAGAGCCTTCAATAAAAAGGCCCTTGCATCGGCGGCGGTTTGGGCGGGTATTTCTTCCATCGGCACGTGGCCCACGCCCGGATAAACAATTAACTGGGAGTTGGGTATGTCTTGATGGAATTGTTGCCCGTGTGCCAAGGGTATCCATTCGTCAAGCTCGCCCCAAAGTATAAGCGTGGGTGTTTCAACTTCCTTGATGCGCCCGGCTTGGAAACTAAAATCCAGGTTGGCCCTTTCCACAAAAGCCTTGCGGTTGCCATCGCGCAACGTAAGCTCGTAATAACGGTCAACCAAGCTATCGGTTACCAACGCATCGTTGCCATAAACTTCCTCTATGCTCTTGCTGAACATAAACCTTGGCGAGAGATAGGCCATCAAGGTTTTCAAGCCGGGCGTACGCGCCAGCGTAAACACAAAAGGCACCTTGTGGCCCATGCCATATCCGGCGGCATCAATCAATACCAGCTTTTTTACTTGGTGCGGATAGGCGAGGGCATAGTTCCAAGCTATTTGCCCACCCAGCGAGTTGCCTGCCAAGTGAAACTGGTGTATGCCCAACCGATCCATAAACCGATGCAAAAACTCAACATAATACCCAATGGAGTAATCGTTCTTCGGATTGGGCCCCGTGAGCCCGAAGGCTGGCAAATCCAACGAAATTACCTTGAAATCCTTCTTCAGTTCCTGCACCCAGCCCTCCCAGGTATGCAACGATGCGGCCGTGCCGTGCAGCAACAACAGCGGGGGGCCGTTGCCCTCCACACGGTAGTGCACCCGCATATCGTCCACCTCAATAAATTTAGATTCGGCATTGGTATATTTTGGCACTAATTCTGCTACTGGAATGTTACACCGTAGTTGGCTAAGTATTATTACTAACAGCAATAAGCTTACAAAACCAGTGTATTTAAGTATTTTTTTCATTTGTGGTAAGTTTTGCTTAACTACTAATTCAAAATAGATGAAAAATATTTTTTAGCCGTAAAGATATTCTGCACTATTATTGCAAATTGGAAATCAATTTTCCTACCTTTGGCCCCAGATACGAAAATTAGTTTCGCCTTTTGAAAGATATATAAAGAAGTCATTTCCTTCGGGAAATGGTTGCGCCCTGCTTGGTTTCGCCCTTTTCCAAGTAGGGCGTCTTTTTTGGGGCTTATCGGGCGTGGTATATGGGCCAACATTATTGAAAGCAAGGCCCGCCAATCCACGATACCACGCCGCTACGGTCGGCATCGCACGGGTTGTAGTAAGTAATTTCGTCGCAGCCGCACACCGGGTCGTAAATGGTGCCGCAATTGCGGTTATAATCTATTTTAGACGTATCCACGCAAGGCTGCGATTTTCCGCACGAACCCAACGCCAGTGTCACCACCAATATCCCCGCTATGCTTTTCATAAGGATAAAGATAACGGTTTGGCCCATAAACAAGAATGCGCC
>CAYYZT010000056.1:0-11290 GCA_964476015.1 uncultured Chitinophaga sp. | reverse complement strand
TCTTGGTTAACGCATTCGTAGCATCACTTGGGCTCACCGTATCCTACCCTAAACCATGGCTTTAGGGGGCATATCGTACCTATAAATGGCCGCAACGGCATTCTTCACCGGCATTTCGCCATTAAGGAGGAATATTTGCCCGCCATTCAGCAAGGTTTGCACCGCGGCTTGGTTCACCAGTTCGGTGCCGAAACGGTCCGTGTGCAACTGCACCCGTTGCTGCTCTAGGTCAACATCGCCCCACACTTCCACCCCTTTCTTAATAAGTAGGGTATCCACGCGGTGCATATAGCTGGCCAGCACCACCTGCTTTATGTCGCAAGAGGCTGCATCCGTTGTAGCCGACTCGTTGAAACGCTCTATAGCTTCGCGTGCCTGCATATGGAAATAGGGAGTTACTATGGGCCGGGTCATTTCGTGCAGTTCGGCAATAGGTATGTATTCCACGTGGCCCTGCACTATATCCTCCATAATGTTTTTATGGTGGCTTACTTTTTTAAACTCACCGGCCACGTTTTTGTCGCTGGCCAATACCAGCGGCGCGTTTTCTTGCGACAGCAAGGTATGCAATCCCTTGTCTATCATTTTCAGGTACCGCTGTAGTTGCTCCGTTTCCACATCCTTGTTTCCGCCATGGCCATGGAAAACGGCACCGCCACTCTCCAACGGGCCACCATATTGTTGCATGGTGGGCTCGGCATCGTCATACTTCAGTGCCTCGTGTATGTTGTGGGGCACCAAATCGCCCAGCTTTATCTCGGCTATGGTGTTCGGCGTGGCCTCGTAGAGCTTCACGCTTCCTTTTGCCAATGCCAGCACATAATAATAGTAGTCGTTTTTGGCCAGCAACGGCAACAGCGGCGTTAGGTACAAATGGTTGTTCACGGTAACGGAGCGCTGGCCTTTAATCGGCAGCGTGTAGTGCATATAGAAGTCAGGGGCTATAAACACTGCCAACGTATCGCTCTGGTGCCGCCAAAAGTGGCCATCGGCGGCCACCTCATAGGCTTGGGCCAACATCTCTTTTATTTGGGCAGACTTCATGTCGCGTTTTTGCAATATCTCCTCAACTTCCTTCAGCGCATTCTTATAAAGAATCGCGTCCTGTCCTTCATTCACCTCGTGTCCTCCCCTATGCGTAGGGATGTAGATACTGATACAAGGCTTTTGGTCAACGTTGGCCAAACGAATGAAGGACTCTTTTGCAAAAATGTCCATCATTTCAGGTTTTGGTTCATGGGTTTTACCCCTAAATCCATACCAAGCATGCAATCAACCAATCAAATGATTCATTTTTAAAATACCTTGGCAAAAATTGGGTAGGCATTGCCTCAATGGCTGGTAGTGTTGAAGATTTTGGGCGAACACATTTAATTAACCCACAATTGTAATATGGCAACAATTACACACATATTGAAACCTTTACCTCATCTAAATAGAAATAGAGCGATACTAAGGGCAGAAAGTATATTATAGCTTGATAGTGAACACACCCACACACTTCTTTTGGATGGCATTGTTGGATAGGGTAACATCCAAACTACCGTGCAGATAGCCGTTTTGCACGGATGTTTTAACGGAGCCGTTGTTTGCGGAGTAAGGGGCGAAAAACGTGAAGCCGTTTTCGCGGGTGGTGCTGTAGGTAACGCTTACGGGGCCGCCCTGCGCTACGGCATAGCTAGTGGTAGCCAAGGGGTCGGGAAGCATAACGCTGAATACCGACCCATCCTCATGCGTGCCCTTTACTACCCAAAAAGTACCCATTTGGTTGATGCCGTAAGTAGCTGCCTGCCATTCAGCGCCATCGATGTAGATGGACATAGCTTTTATTGAGACAAGTTCGTTATCCGCCTTCTCGCTTACCGAAACGGTTTCGGCCGGGGCTTTGGAAGACCTACAGCCTATACCGACGCATACCACTATCGCAAACAATATGGTAAATGGGCGTATCATAGGGAAGGTGTGGTAGCGGCTGGAGCGGTTTTGGCAAGCGGCGCGATAAACTTGCCATCGCTTACAATGTGGAAATCGAGCGTGTTGCTGGAACTAAAATTAAAATCGCCAGCCAACAAACTATCCTTCTCCACTTGGGTGATATTGATGACGCCCGTGGTGCCGCCGAAAGGCGCATAGTACTTGCTGCCTTCCTTGCTGATATAAGTGGCCGCTTGCAAAGTACCCCTGCGAATGGAAAATATGCCAATGGCGGGTTTTTCGCCCAGCTCCAACACCACTTGGCTGCCATCTTCGGCCGCCCCGGTAATGTAAATGGTACCTTGGTCTTCGCGGGTGGTTACGTTTTTCGCCGTCCAAGCCACGCTATCCACCATGGCAGTCATGGTCCAGTTTACGGCAGGTGCGCCGTTTTCGGTAGTGGCTTCGTCGGCATTGTTGCCACAAGAAGCGGCAGCAACAACCATGGAAAGGGCCAAGAGGTAGGCGAGGATTTTCATTGCGGCTATTTTTGTTGCGAAGTTAGGCAAATTGGGATGTTTATGTATCCCGCATCAATAATTGCACCATAATACCATGGGTTATACGGTTAAAAACCTTCGCATTTCGTACCGAGGGCGTTGCCCCCGGCTATAGATATGGTGCCCCTTTGGGGCGTTTACTGTGGGTTACCTGTGGGTTACCCCAAAGGGGTTTAAGATATTAGGATGGGGCAACGCCCCATCTACACAATACGTACCTTTTCAATCGCATAATGCAATAATACCCGCATTTTGTATCTTTCGGCAAACTGGGATTTAACCATGAAACGGCTTGTTTTTGTACTACCGCTCTACCTGTTCCTCGCCTGCCAAAACAATGGGGGCACCAACACCCCCGCCGGGGCCGACCAAGGCCCCTATGCTACCTGTACTTTCCAAATGATGCAGATGCAAACCGTGCAAAGCACGCCGTACAAGGCCGTTACCGCGCAACGCTATTGCGAGAGCACGGGCGTGGCCAGCAAAGAGCTGGTGCTGTTTGCCAAAGGCGAACCGATAGACAACAGCAAGGAGTGCAACGTGTTTGCCACTACCGATACCGCCATAGGCATACAAATACAGGTGGGCCCCAACCGCGTAGAGGTCCTCTTCGACCGCCAGCCCGACAGCACCACGGTACTGATGCAGCGGCAAACGGTGTACGATTCCATACAGATAGTTTACAGCGTGCTGCCTCCCGCGGCCAGCTAATGGCGGTTATTGCCATATAGTTATTAATTTTACCGCAAACGCACACGCCCATGCAGCCCGAGCACAAGCCCTACGTACCTGCCCATACCATATTGCCCGAAATAACCGTAAAAGCCATCGTACTCAGCATCGTGCTTTCGGCGGTGCTGGGGGCGGCCAATGCCTATATGGGCCTTTTCCTGGGCATGACGGTATCGGCATCCATACCGGCGGCGGTTATTTCCATGGCCATACTGCGGCTGTTCCGCAGCTCCAACATACTGGAAAACAACGGCGTGCAAACGGCGGCCTCTTCCGGCGAGGCATTGGCGGCGGGTGTTATCTTCACCCTGCCAGCCTTGGTGCTGATGCAGTACTGGACGGAGTTCAATTATTGGGAAACCACCATGATAGCCGGGGCAGGCGGCGTGTTGGGCGTATTGTTTACCATACCGCTGCGCAACGCGCTCATCGTGCGGGAGAAACTATCCTTCCCCGAAGGGCAAGCCACTGCCGAAGTACTGAAAGCGGGCACCGAGGGTGGCAGCTTTTTAAAGTACTTGGTTTACGGCAGTGCCTTGGGGGGCGGCATTAAACTGGCCATAGAGGGATTTAAGCTCTGGGGCGGCAACTTTGAGGCTTTTGCTTTGATAAAGGGCAAGGGCTTCCTGTATTTCGGCACCTACCTTACCCCTGCGGTAATGGCGGTGGGCTACATAGTGGGATTGAACATTGCCTTTTTGGTATTGTTGGGCGGGGCCATCACTTGGTATATCGGCATCCTGGCGCATATCGGCATCAACGGCGTGCCCGAGGGCACCGAACTGATGGCACACGCCAACTGGCTATATAAATACGAGATACGCTACCTGGGCGTGGGCGCCATGATAGTAGGCGGCCTATGGGCCATTTTCAGTATCCGCAAATCGCTGGTGTCGGCGGTGAAAGAGGGCATCAGCGCGTTCAAAAAAACCAAGGAACAAACTGCCGCCGTGCTGCGCACCGAGTACGATATGCCCATCCAGTGGGTTATTATGGGCATCGGCATTTTAATAGTGCCCATCTTTATTATCTATTGGCGCGAGATAGAAATGCTGCCTATCTCCGTGTTTATGACGATTTTGATGGTGATAGCGGGCTTTGTTTTCTCTGCCGTGGCCGGGTATATGGCGGGGCTGGTAGGCAGCTCCAACAACCCCATTTCGGGCGTTACCATTGCCACCATCCTTTCCTGCTCTTTGATTTTGGTTGCATTGCTCGGCACCGATTCGCCCGTTGGGGGGGCTTCGGCCATTATGATAGGCGCGGTGGTGTGCTGCGCCGCCGCCATTGCCGGCGACAATATGCAAGACCTTAAATCGGGCCACATATTGGGTGCCACGCCCCGATACCAGCAATATATGCAGATAATAGGCGTGGTGGCCGCCGCCTTGGTAATGGCTCCCGTGCTCAACCTGTTGCACAATGCCTATACCATCGGCTCCAAGGATTTGTCGGCCCCGCAGGCCACCTTGATGATGAGCGTGGCCGAAGGCGTTTTCGGCGGCGAACTGCCGTGGAACTATATTTACGGCGGCATCGGCATCGGTATCGCCATCATTGTTACCGACCAACTGCTGGCCCGTCGCGGCAGCAGTTTCCGTATGCCGGTGTTGGCGGTAGCCGTGGGCATGTACCTGCCCATGTATCTGGATACGGCCATTTTCTTCGGTGGGTTAATAGCATGGTTGGTTGATCGTTACTTCCGCAAGCAAGCCTTGGCCACCGCCCCGCGAACCGATGCGCAATTGGAGGTACCAAGCTCCAACATTGATTTGGAAATGCGCAAGGGCAATGGCGAGAAAGCAGGGCTGTTGTTCGCATCAGGGTTGATTACGGGCGAGGCGTTGATTGGCGTGGCGTTGGCCCTACCTATATCTATTTACGGCACCGATGTAATGCGCCTGTTGGAAAACCCGCTGCCCGATTGGGTGGGCTTCGGCGTGTTCCTCGCCGTATGCGCCGGGCTGTACTATGCGGTGGTGAAAAGCAAGTAAGTTAGCAAGTACGTATTATGTAGATGGGGCGTTGCCCCATCCTAACATCTTAAACCCCTTTGGGGTAAATACAATATATAGATCCGCCCCAAAGGGGCACCATATCTATAGCCGGGGGCAACGCCCTCGGCACAAAATGGAGGTTTCTAATCGCACAACGCATGAGTATCAAGTATCAAGACTTCCAACCAACCAATAACCACCCCCTTACCGTGGACCATCGACCGTGGACCGTGGACTATCTAAAAACCTTACATTCCGCTGCAAACCTTCCAGTTTGGTGCGTTTTACGGGGCTTTTGCGGAATACTTTCTTGAAAACCTCCTCGGTTATTTCCTGCCAGTCTCGCACCGTCATTCCGGCCAGTTCGGGCGAAGGCTGGAAGGCCAATTCTTGGTGCGGCTGCGCAAAGCGGTTCCAAGGGCACACCTCTTGGCAAATGTCGCACCCAAAGGCCCAGTTTTCCATTTTGCCCGCAAACTGCTGCGGTATGGCATCGCGCAGCTCGATGGTGAGGTAAGAGATACATTTGGTGGCATCCACCTCGTAAGGCGTAATGGCATCGGTGGGGCAGGCATCCATGCAGGCCGTGCAGGTACCGCAGTGGTCGGTTACGGGGCCATCATACTCCAGCTCCAAATCGCAAATAATTTCCGCCAGAAAGTGGTACGAGCCACGGCTTTTGCCCAACAGCAGCGTGTTTTTGCCTATCCATCCCAAGCCCGCTTTTTGTGCCCATGCCCGCTCCATAACGGGTGCCGAATCCACGAACACGCGGCCGTTTACCTCCCCTATCTCGGCTTGGATGAAGTGCATCAGGTCTTTCAGCTTGTCCTTGAGCACAAAGTGGTAATCCTCGCCATAGGCATACCGGGCTATTTTGGGGGCGGCATCGTCCAACGGCGTATGCGACGGAAAATAATTGAACAACAGGGAAATAACCGACTTGGCACCCGGCACCAGCTTGGTAGGGTCCAGCCGCATATCAAAATGGTTTTCCATCCACTGCATTTGCCCGTGGAAACCACGCCGCAGCCAGCTTTCCAGCCTAGGTGCCTCCTCCTCCAGAAAACCCGCCGGAGCAATACCCACCTGCCCAAAACCCAGCCTTTGGGCCTCGGTTTTGATTAATTGGGCATGGTGCAACTTGGCGGCAGGTTTAAGCATCTGTTAAATAGTGTTTAATAATTGTTTTTAGTGGATAATTAATTGACAAAAGTGCGTTTTTAAACTTAATTTGGAGGTAAATTTATACATAGTGAAAAAACTGGTGCTCCTCGCGCTTTCCGTTTGGATGGCCCTATCTTCCTTAACTATACAAGCCCAAAACCCTATCGATAACGGTTTGGGCATGGTAGTTGAAAAAGGATTGGACATGATAGAAGAGCATCCCCAGCTTAAAGTCCTTTCTTGGAACATTTACCTCTTGCCCCGCCTAATAAGACAAGTGGGCCAACTGGAACGTTCCAAATTGATAGCCGAAACGTTGATAACGGCCGATTACGACGTTATCGTTTTTCAAGAAGCTTTCGATAAAAAAGCCCGGAACATTCTCTGGGCCATCATCAAAAACATATACCCATATGCTGCCGGGCCGGTAAACGAGGAGCGCAACCGGGTGTTATCCATCACCAACGGCGGGGTATGGATAGTGAGCAAGCTGCCGCTGAAAGAGGTGGGCGAGATACTGTTCGACGATTGCAAGGGCATAGACTGCGGCAGCCGCAAAGGTGCCTTGATGGTGGAAGTGGAGAAAGACGGCTACACCTATCAGGTAATCGGTACCCACATGCAATCGGAAGATTCGCCGAAGAAGGAAGACATCCGCGATAAACAGTTGCAGCAAATAAAAAACCAGTTGGTAGACCCTTACCACCGCGACGGCGTGCCGCAACTGCTTTGCGGCGATTTCAACATACACAAGCGCGATATAAAGCACTACAACCAAATGCTGAAAACGCTTGCCGCCAGCGAGGAGAACATGTGTACCCTCGGCCTGCTGGAAGAACACCCCGGTGCCAGTACGGAAGTGTTTACCTACGACTGCAACAGCAACGATTTGGTGGATTACGAAGAATCGACCACGCTGGATTATATTTTGGTAAAGAGCAACAACTTCTCTTTCCGCTCTATCCGCCGCAAGGTAACTACCTTCATGGGCACATGGTCGAGCAAGAAACTGCTTAACCGCAAAAACCTGAGCGACCACCACGCCGTGGAAATAGTGTTGGTGCCGGGCATGTAGTTTTGGTCGACGGCCTACGGTCCACAGTCCACAGTAGTGGCTAAAGGTCATTTAGCATTACCAAAAACCGCGAACACTAACCGTAGACCGTCTATATGGGCCGCGGACTAAATAATTCTTACCTTCGCTATTGATTAAAACCCGCTCCCCTATGATCCATAGACTACAAAACCGCAAACCCATTAACCGTGGACTGTGGACTGTTGACCGTGGACTAATCCGTTTGTTCTTGTTGGTTGCCCTATCAGCAGTGGTGTTTGGCGCACAGGCACAGGACAAGCAATACAAAGTGGCCGCCATTGGGTTTTACAATCTGGAAAACCTGTTCGACACCATCAACGACCCGAATATAAACGACGAGGATTTTCTGCCGAACGGTTCCAATCGCTATACGGGTGCCGTGTACCAAGACAAGCTCACCAAGCTTTCCGGCGTTATCTCGGGCTTGGCTACCGATGTTACCCCAGACGGGGTGGCCATTTTGGGCGTGGCCGAGGTGGAGAACAGTGCCGTGCTGGAAGATTTGGTAAAACAACCCTCCTTGTCCAAACGCAACTACAAAGTGGTACACCATGACTCGCCCGACCGCCGGGGCGTGGACGTGGGGCTTATATACAACCCCAAATATTTCAAGCTGCACGGCAGCAAGCCCCTCTACGTGCAAATGCCCTTGAACGATGATGGCAGCGCAAACTACACGCGCGATATACTTTGGGTATGGGGCACGCTGGACGGCGACACCGTACACGTGTTTGTAAACCACTGGCCCAGCCGCAGGGGCGGCCAAACGGCATCAGCACCTTTGCGCGACAATGCCGCCGCCGTGTGCCGCAAGGTAATCGATAGCCTTTTAACCGTGAACCCTAACGTAAAAACACTCGTGATGGGCGACTTGAACGACGACCCCATCAACAACAGCGTGTACAACGTGCTCAAGGCCAAAGGCAAGGCGGACAAGCTGCAACCGGGCGAACTGTTCAACCCCTTCCATGCCAACTATAAAAAAGGCATCGGCACCTTGGCGTGGGACAATAGCTGGAACCTGTTCGACCAAGTTATCCTTTCGCAAGCATGGCTCAACCAAACCAACGGCGGCTACTACTACCTGCGCAACGTGGTGTACAACAAATCCTTCCTCACGCAACAGAGCGGGGCATTTAAGGGCTACCCGCACCGCACCTATGTGGGCGGCGTGTACCAAGGCGGCTATAGCGACCACTTCCCCGTGTACATTTTTGTGGTAAAGGAAGTGAAGAAATAGCTGCCGCAACGGCCATACATTTCTCCCCTTAAATACCTAACTTCACATAGCGTACCGCTATTTTATCAATCATTACCGCAATCGAATGTTCCGATTTTTACTATCCTTGAGCTTGGCCTTCGTGTCGATGGGCGTTTATGCGCAATTGGCCCCCGAACCTACCGTTGCCCCTACCAACCTTAGAAAAGACGTGTACGACAAGCCGTGGGCATTCGATATCCGTTTCAATGTTTCCACGGCCAGTGGCTATTTGGTACTGCGTGCCACCGAGCCCATAGCGGCCACCCCCGTTGATGGCACAGCCTATACCAAGGGCCAGCAGTTGGGCAACGCCAAGGTGTTTGCGGCGGGCGGCTCCTCTTTTGTGCGCATCAGGGAGGCATGGGCCGGAACGGACTATTACTTCGCCGTTTACGCCTACAACATTACCGGCAGCAACACCAGCACCATCAACTACCTGCCCACCCCCCTAACGGGCACGTTGCGCAGTAAGGACAACGAGAGAGGCGGCTACTACAGCGGCATCGACTTTAGCAGCAGCAGCCTGCTCATCAACCTCAAAGACCTCATCAACCCGCACACCATGGTGGCCTACGGCGATTTTGTGAACACGCTGGTAAAGGAGTTTCACGAGCGCGACACCAGCAACAACCAAAAGGTGGTGAACTGCCAGTACAGCAACGAGTACCTTGTCTATTCGGGCAATTTTGGCTTGGGCACGTACAACTACAGCCGCGAGCACCGCATGCCGTTTTCTTGGATCAACTTCAGCGGCATCACCCGCTCGCAGTTTGAAGGCATGCCCGAAGGCTGCGACCTCCATGCGCTGGAACTGAGCAACAACGATGTAAACTTCCAACGCTCCAACCATCCGCTGGGCGACAATGTGGTAACAACAACCTATACTTACCTGGAGTTTACCCTTGGCAAAGACAACCGCAACAAAACAGTGGCCAACATATCGGCCCTGCGCCACGGCGATGCGGCCCGCGCCAAACTGTACATGATGCTGTGCTACAACGGCAAATACGGCAAAAACTGGGGCCTATCCAACCTATTGAGCGACAGCGACAACCAAGAATTGAGCGAACTGGTGGAATGGCACTTGGCCGACCCGCCCGACGGATTTGAAAAAGCCCGACACGAATACGTTTTCAGCAAACAAGGAAACCGCAACCCGCTCATTGATTACCCGGAGCTGATACATTGCATCGACTTTAGCAATATGACCCTCAAAGGCGATTGCAGCCAGTACGTAGGCATCGGCGAACCGAAAACGATAACCAACTTTGCCCTGTACCCGCAACCGGCCACCAACTGGCTGAACCTGTCGTTTACCTCGCCTGCCGAAGAAAAGGCCACGCTTTATATCTTCGATCTTTCGGGCAAGCTGCTTTCACAAGATGAAGTGATAGTAGCCGCCGGACACCAAACCCTGGGCATAAACACTGCCGAGTTGATACCGGGCTACTACGTGTTTTCGCTGCAAGGCCAGCAAATAAGCGGCCGTGGGCAATTTGGCGTGGTGAAGTAATGCATCCATTAGGTGCCCAATAGCATCTAACAATTCGTTAACTTTACTGTGATGCCAACATGGTGTTAAATCCCTTACCTTTGTACCATTAATTAACATAGACCATTTACGTGATGAAAACTTTTACGCTTACTTTTTTATCGCTGATGTTTGCCACGGGCGTGTGGGCACAGTGCAGCAACCTTTTCATTTCCGAATATTTGGAAGGTAGCAGCAACAACAAGGCTATCGAAATTTACAACCCTACCGCCAACTCGGTAAACCTGAGCAACTACCCCCTTATCTTGCCCGGTTTTAACAGCAGCGGCAACCTCTTTGCCCCAGATACCATGCAATTGAGCGGAACCCTGGCTTCGGGCGCAGTATTTGTGGTGGCGCACAGCAGTGCCAATTCCACCATCCTAGGCTTGGCCAACATTACTGCCGACTCCGTGGTTACGTTTAATGGCGACGATGCCATCGCTTTGTTCGATGTTAGCCTCGGCCAAGTAATCGATGCCGTGGGCGATTATACCGCCACTGTTGACCCGGGCGACTTTTGGACCGTGGGCACTGGCAATACCCGTGATCATACCTTGGTTCGCAAATCGACCGTACAGACCGGTACCACCAACTGGGCTACCGGTGCCACCCAATGGGATGTTTACCCCAACAATACCACTACCTACTTGGGCAGCCACAGCAGCAACTGCTTTACGGTAACCGATACGCTGGCCGTGTTCTCCCCAGCTACCCTTACCCTGCACGATACTACCAGTGCTACCACCGCCAACATCCGTTTGCAAAACCTATCTTCGGTGCCAAACGCCTTTACTGTTGACGTGGTATTGAAAAGCGGAAACGCTGCCTTGGTAAACAACTTTACCACCCAAACCGTTACCATCGGCACTTCCGCTACTGGTAGCTTGCCCATTACCTTCACCAGCCCAGTGCCTGCCACCTTGGTATTTGCCCTGCGCAACCCAAGCGGCAACTTGCAAATCGGTGCGGACTCGTTGTTGACTTTGAACATCGTTGCCACCCCTACCGGCCCTTCTACCACCTTCTACC